>JAENWW010000008.1 GCA_016649875.1 Coriobacteriia bacterium | reverse complement strand
TTCATGACTATATCAAGTGGTACAACACAGAAAGGATTCAGCTTAAACTAAAAGGACTGAGCCCGGTGGATTACCGGACTCAGTCCCAAAACGCCGCTTGAGGATTTATTTATCCCGTCCAACAAACGGGGTTCACACCATACCGGGGAGCTTTGTAGATTTTATTGCGTCTGCGGAACTGCGCGCGTGCACCTGTCCCGCCCCACACTACCGAGCATTTGCTAAACCTCTGACGGCAATCTAAACGCCCAAACAGGTAATCGGAACGACACAAACTCCTTCAGGAGTCGTATAACCGAAGTTTGACAGTCCACAAAGAACAATCATGCAGACCGGTTCTTTCGCGCCACCGGCCATCATTTTTTCCCGAACTTTCATAAGACTTTTAACCGCCTCATCTACACCATTCGCCCCGAGTTTCACCTCGACCGGAGCCCAATTTCCGTCCATCATCTCGATGATGAAATCAGCCTCGAGACCGTTTTTGTCACGATAATGATACAAATTATGACCGAGCGCCTCCGTATAAACCGACAGATCCCGTGCGCAAAGAGATTCGAACATAAACCCAAGAGTATTCAAGTCTGACATGAGTGCGTCCGGAGTCATTCTGAGAGCAGCCAATGCGAGCGACGGATCGACAAACCGCAACTTCGCACCTACTCGAATACGTGAGGACGACCGAAAACCATGACTCCACGCATCCAGTTTTTCGATCACGAAAAGCCTCTCGAGGATTCTTATGTATGTGGCAATGGTAATTTCAGAAACCGTGAATTCTTCCCCGTCGAATTCAGCAATATCGCGATTTATCGTCCGATAGGTGACCTGTGTCTGATTATTACGCGCGAGCGAGCGTAATACTCTTCCCATTTTCGACGTATCCCGGCGAACCCCATCGAGCTCGACGGCATCGGTTTCGGCTAAAGTTTGAAAATATGATTGAGGAATCTGCAATGCTGATTTGTCAGGAAGTCCCAGCCCGGCCGGCCAACCGCCGCGGCCCACAAGTCGAACCAATTTTTTGAGATCTATTCCTGTTGTGCAACGCGGAGATTTCCCTTCAAGTAAAGCGCGCAACGATATGTCTCCCGTTGAGTCTCTCGACTCCTGGAGAGTCATCGGTCGCATGCGCATACGAACGATCCGCCCGATTCCACTGTGTATCGTCGCTTCCCGCGGAGGAACCGACGAGCCCGTCAAAAGAAACCGCCCGGTTTTATTCGAATTATCCGCTTCATGCCGCACCGCGTCCCAAATACCGGGGACCTCTTGCCACTCGTCTATCGCTCGCGGTTCTTTACCCTCTAATATCAATGCCGGATCTTGTTGGGCAAGATGCCTATTATTGAAGTTTGATGCCGGGTCGCCGACATAGAAAACACTTTCGGCATGATTGAGCATCGTCCATGTTTTCCCACACCATTTCGGGCCCTCGAGCATGATCGCCCCGAACGCGCGCATATTTTCTTCAACCTGTGCGTCGATAATTCGTGGGCGATACCCGCGTTTCGTGAGCATTATTCCTCCTGCGACACTTTCATTATAGACTTTGGCGCACTTTCATTATAGACTTTGGCGCACTTTCATTATAGACTTTGCAACGTTTTCTTCTGGTTTTCTCGAACTTTGAACCGGACCATCTGCGAAACGAGGTCCCACGGCACTTCCTCATCAAGAGGAATCTGCACCGCGCCCTTCGATGTTTTATACAGTGCGAGCTCGCGAGCAAAATGCACGATCGGCGAGGACGTCGGATAAAGTCCGATATGCTTTTTATTGAGTGCGAAATAAATAATCGGACCGTTCTGCTGAAACGAGGGCATGTGCCAGCTGATGGCCTCGGTCGCCTCGGGAGCAGCTTTGGCAATGGTCTCACGAAGCCGCCGGAGAACCGGGCGGTATTGCTCAGGCTGCAATGCGATGTATTCATCGATAGTCTGGAACATCAGCGACTCCCTCACTTATTCGTCTCTTTGTGGCACTTTCGAATCTTCGCCTTGAGCTGCATGGGTTGTTCATAACAATATTTCCAGATAGGAGCGCACTTTATCCTCGACTTTAAGTAATTTGCTATATTTCGACATCTTAGCAATGTCTGCTGTGGGTGACTTTGCCCATTTATTAAAGGCTGATGAAACGATACTTACATCTGCGTCCACGTGCGGTCGGAGCATATCGCATAATGTTCGTTCGGGCGCATACGCGAACACCTTGTGACCGAAGACCGTATCGATGGAAACGACCTCCGACTCATGGAGGTCTTTCCCGGAAAAGAAGACTTCGACAAGTTCGCGCGGAAGCCGATGCGTGTTGTAGTGCTCAGGAAAAGTCATCTGATATTTCGTCGGGATACGATCGCTTAAGCCATGCAGATATAGCGCCGTCCCGTGCGAATAGATCCCTCGAGCGTATCGCTGTTGAAGTGCAAACATTTCATCATCGAATGTTTCGGGCAATGCGTACAATCCGCGCCCCCACTTTTCGATGAGACCTGCGTGCACGGCACGCCTTAAGCCCTCATATGAAAAACCTTCTGCAACGGCATCTTTGGCGGATGTGACACCGTTATTTGAATGCATATATTCAATTATTCTTTGTGCCGAGCTCATAATCGTCTCCTATGTGTGAGTACTGTGCGCATAAAGTGTAACATATTACGCACAATACTCACACAACATCCAGTGCTCAGTCTTTTCTCTTCCCAAACAAACTACCATCAAAATAAGTCAATCCATCAGCCCCCTCGTTTTGGGCTACGGTCGACGGGATTTATGCAAGATCCTAAGCAAATTCGCTACACTAGAGTCAACCGAACCAAGGGGGGTCCTCATGCGCGCTTATGATAAACCGAAACTTTCCGTGGAAGAGCAGCTCAAAAATATCGAATATAAGAATATCGCCTTCGATCTCTACAGCCGCGAAGATGCGGGGGCATATCTCTCCGAGAACAACAACTACTTCAAGCTGATGTCATATCGCAAGAACTTCCCCAAAGACACGAGCATCCTTGAGAAGGAAGCGTATGTCGACCTCGATTTCTGGCACCTGAAAGACCTCGCGATAATAGACATGCATCTGCGCCATACCCTTCTGCTCATGGCCGTCGACCTCGAGCATTTCGCAAAGGTGCGCCTACTCCACGCGCTGGAGGAAAGCGATGAGGACGGCTACAAGGTCGTCGAGGAGTTCCTGACCGACTTCTACAAAGATGAAAGGGGCAACGAGCTCCGACAGAACCTCGTCATCGCCCAGAGGAACCCTTACACGACCGACATGGCCATAAAATATCGCGACCGGTTCCCCGCGTGGGCCTTTATCGAGATCATCTCGCTGAAGCAATTCACCGACTTCTACTTCTTCTGTGCCAAAAAACTCGAACGCCAAGATCTCGAGGACGACTATCAGATGCTCCGCGAGATGCGCCAGATCCGTAACGCTTCAGCCCACAATGCGTGCATCATCAACGACCTGAACCCCGAAGAAATCTGCGGAGTCGACCGCCACAACTTAAGCCGACCAATTTATAAGTTGGGGATTTTGCGTTCGTTCTCAGACGAGAAGCTGAGCAATGTGCGTATCCGGCAGATCGTCACGCTGCTCTATGTGCACAAGATGATGGTGACGACCCCCGGCGTGCACGATGCGCAATGCAGGGCCTTGAACAGGTTGGTCGAGCGCATGTTCAGAGATATCGGAAACTACAAGGAGAACGAACTTATCACAAGCACCTTCGAGTTCTTGAAAACACTCGTCGATGCCTGGTTCCCGCTAAGCACGGAGGAATAATGGAAGATTTCTTTAAACCAGAGGGTATTTACGAAGAAATAATTAGCATTCAGAGCGAGAAAGATTTGATTGCTCAGGAATCTACAGAAAATTACCAAATCATTGCGACAAACCCAATGATTGATGAAGCTCTCCCTGCCATCGAAAAACATCTCAGCAAGGTGCTTGATAAAAGTATAAAAATTATCAACGCAAATACAGCCTCCTACTCAGCGGAACATAAATACAATGAAATTATAGAAAGCTTAAGCCAAATTGCAGGCGATCCCAAACTTAATGATGAACAAGTCTCGGTGCCATTAAGAAGGCTGGATGCCGTAGTTTCCCAAAAGAAACAAGCTCCGAAACGACCAATCACATCCCTAATAACCACAAGTTTATTTACGGGAACAGCAGGAATAAAGGTCGGCGATGAAATTAGACGCGAAATCGCATCAGCTGACACCATCGACCTTCTCATCTCTTTCATCAAGCTGAGCGGACTCAATCTCATAATTGGCGCTTTGCAGGAGTTTACTCAAACTAAAAAGTTGCGAGTCATAACAACATCATATATGGGGGCTACTGATGCGAAAGCTGTTGAAATGCTCTCAAAGCTTCCCAACACAGAAATAAAAGTTTCGTATGATACAAAGAGCGCTCGCTTGCATGCGAAAGCTTACATATTCCACCGCAATAGTGGCTATTCAACTGCTTTTATAGGCTCATCAAACATGTCGAGTCCTGCGATGAATAGCGGTCTCGAATGGAACGTGCGTGTTACCAAACAAGAGACCCCACATATCATCGATACGGCAAGTATTGCTTTTGAAACCTATTGGAATGATCCCAACTTTTTTGAATACGAGGTTGAGCGCCTCAACGCAGCGCTGGGCAATACCAACCCATTTTCCATTGATACGATCGGGCTCCTGCCAAATATCACACCGTTCCCCTTCCAGCGCACCATTCTTAACGAGCTTGAAGCCGAACGTTCAATACATGGTCACTACAGAAATCTTCTTGTTGCGGCCACCGGCACGGGTAAAACAGTTATTTCCGCATTTGACTACAAAAGATTTGTCGAAAAACATCCTGATGGTAAGCTGCTCTTTATAGCCCACCGAGTCGAGATCCTTGAGCACGCTCGCAGCGTCTTCCGTCTCGTGCTCAAGGATAATGATTTTGGTGAAATAGCTGCCGAAGGAAAAATTCCCGAGAATTTTGACCATTTGTTTCTGTCAATTCAGACGCTGAATTCGAAAAAGTTTTTAGACTCAATTGACCCCAAATATTATGATTTTGTCATAATCGATGAGTTCCACCATGCTGCATCTATTTCCTACCAGGACCTTCTAAAACATGTCCAGCCCCAAATTCTACTTGGGCTTACTGCCACGCCAGAACGTATGGATGGGAAAAACGTTCAGGAACTCTATTTTGAAGGTCGGATTGCCGCTGAAATCAGACTTCCAGAAGCAATCAACAAGGAACTGCTCGTTCCTTTCGACTATTATTTTGTAAATGATGAAACAGACCTTACCGGGCTGAGATTCAATCTTGGCAAATATAGCACTCACGATCTTGAGGGCCTCTATACTGCTGATGACAAACGGGTACGAATAATAGCAAAGTCTCTTGCTGACTACATTGATAATCCCAATTCAGTTAAGGCGCTCGGATTTTGCGTTAGCGTTGCGCACGCTGAATATATGTCCAAGAAATTTAATGAGCTCGGTTTAAAGTCTGCTGTCATACATGGAATGACACCAAAAGATACTCGAGAGAGATTGCCGAAAAAATTAGCCCAAGGCGAAATCAACTATCTTTTCTCTGTCGATGTATTCAACGAAGGTATTGATATTCCAGAAGTTGATACAATTCTCTTCTTGCGTCCCACAGAAAGCTTAACTGTATTCCTGCAGCAGCTCGGCAGAGGACTTCGACTACACGAAGACAAAAAAGTTCTCACCGTGCTCGACTATGTTGGACAAGCCAGCGAAAAATATCGTTTTGAGGATAAAATCAGAGCTTTGCTTGATAGGCCCACAGTACCCCTACGCCAGCAAGCCGAAATGAATTCATTCTGTCTGCCATCTGGGTGCAACATCACTCTCGATAAAATTTCGCAAACCATTATCCTTTCAAATATCGAAACAACGATTATGAACACGAGTAAACTGCAAAAGTTAATTAATGCTTATATTCAAAGTGGTGGTGCACTTAATATCGCGGACTTTCTCGAAATAAACCCTGACGTAATGCTCTCAAACATCTATGAACCAACATCTTCTATTCCCTTTTATGCTCGAGCAAAATCGCCAAATGTTCCCAAGAAAATCCTCCAGGTAGAGGCACGACTTCTCAAACGAATCGCTCAGATCGATTCCTCACAAGAACTCAATTTTCTTATTGAACGAACTGCCGCGTCACTTCAAAAACCTTATGCTGAAAAGGACCATCTATTCATTAGCATGCTCTACTACTCGCATAAAACAGTAAGCCCCATCGCAGAAGGTTTCCGGACCACAACAGAATGGTTTGAGTCGATCTTGAGCAACAACAATCTCAGAAGTGAGATTCAGGATCTTGCAAAGTACTTGAAAATGCACCTTTCATTTATTGGCGAAAGCATAAAGCTTAGTTTTCAAAATACGCTTCAACTCCATTCCTCGTATACAAGAGGAGAACTCTTGGCGTCTCTTGGATACCACACTGAGGCAAAATTCAAATCTCATCGAGAAGGTGTTTTGAACATTCCGGACAAGAATATTGATATATTTCTTGTTACTCTCGACAAGAATGAAAAAACTTTTAGTGAAACAACATCCTACAAAGATTATGCAATTAGCAGCACGATCTTTCACTGGCAGTCACAATCGGGCACTACGGCGGATTGCCCGACGGGCTTACGATACCAAAATCAACACAAAAATGGCGGGGACGTCCTACTCTTTATACGTGAGACAAAAGATGATCGTTATATCAATTTGGGCATGGTTAGCTACATCAGTCATACCGGCAGTAAGCCTATGAGCATTCTTTGGAAACTCGATGAGCCAATGCCTGAACAAATATTGAGACCAGCACTTGCCGTCGAGGTTGGCTAATGAAAAAGGTAACCGCTGCAGTAATAATTGAAAATGGAAAGATTCTATTGACGCGAAGATCTCAGAATTGCGACGTTCCTGGCGCATGGGAATTGCCGGGAGGAAAACTCGAAGAAGGCGAAACACTCCAGGAGTGCCTTGAGCGCGAACTGCAAGAAGAGTTACAAATGGAGGGAACTGCAGGAGAAATCCTAGCAAGCACCGAATATATTTATGCTCACGGTTCCTTTGAAATCTTTGCTATAAAATTCATTAGAAACTCGAATTTTTGCTTAAACCCAGAAATTCATGACGAATATACTTGGGCCACCAGTGCTGAGCTTTCTAAACTGTGCCTTGCTCCAGCAGACGTCAAACTTATCAATAAGCTTGTAATACTATAGCCCGACGGTGGGTGGGGCGTGGCGATTTTAGCGAGTACTCCGCAGTGCCGAGTGCGCATTGCGGCGCATCTCTGCCGCACCAGCGCGAGGAAGAAGCGCAAACCGCCGGTTTTTGCGGGTTGCGCTTCTGTCGGGACGAGGACGCGAGCAAAATCATCACGCCTCGCCCGCTCCTCCTCATGTTATTTTTTGAACAAATTCATGAAGTAGCCGGGATCGTTTCCGGCAAAGCCGAGGTAGATGTTCCAGATCAAAAATAGCAGTGCTGCAATAATCGCGAGTATCAAAATCCAATACACAGCTTTCTTGAAGTCCTGCATATCATCACCTCTCATAGCTCATAGCCTGTAGGTAACATGTTCGATAATGCCAGTATCTCACGAGATACGGTTGCCTTGCTATAATGGGATGCATGAATACAACCGACCAACGCGCGCGCGGCATTGTTGCCATACTCGCCGCCGCTTTCACATGGGGAACCATCCCGCTTATTCTCAGACACGTCGACGGCGCACCAATAATCAAGGTGTTTTATCGCGTGTTCTTCGCTGCGATTGTGCTGACGCTTTGGCTCACGCTGGCTAAGCGCTGGCGCAAGGTGGCCAAGCTCGATAGAAGGACGATCATCGGGTTGACCGTACAGGGGCTGATCCTGACCCTCAACTGGGTGCTGTTCCTCGGAGCGTTCGAACGAACGAACGTCGCAGTCGTCGAGTTGCTCGGCTATATGGGGCCGGTCTTCGTGGCGCTCATCGCGCCTTTGTTCCTCAACGAGCACTTCGATAGGCGCATATTAATCCCGCTGGCGCTCTCGGTGACAGGGATGGTTATCATTCTGGCACCGCAAGGTCTGCATATCGGCAGCGGGGAGTTTGTCGGCGCGGCGATGGCTGCGGCGAGCGCAGTGACCTATGCGATGCTGACCGTACAAAGCAAGCGGATCATGAAGCGTGCACCAAACGATGTCATCATCTGGTTCGAATACGTTCTGGCCTCCGTGGTGCTCCTCCCCTTCGCGCTCTATCAGTACTCGGTCGGCAATGGTCCGAGCTCGGTCGGCGCCTATGGCGGGCTAGTTGTTCTGGGCGTGGTTCAGACCGCCTTCGCCGGGTGGATCTTCTTTGCGGGACTTAAGCGGCTGCGCGCAGACCAAGCCGCCATATTCACCTACGGCGAGCCGGTCGTGGCCGTCGTGCTCGCGGCGTTGTTCATGTCGCAACGCATCACACTTTCCACATTTCTCGGGGGCGCACTGGTCATTGCAGGCGGGACGATTGTTGCTAAAATGGATACATCCGCAGGAGTCGACATTTCACCGATTGAAATCGCCGGCGCCTCAAAGGAGGATGACTAGTTGAGCACTACCGACGGTGCGAGCACGAACAGCACGAGCTCAATCGAAACACTCATACATTCCGATGCCGTCGAGCGTCTTTCCGAGCGCGATGCTTCTCTGTTTTCGCACGACCCGCTTATCATCGAAGCCATATCGGAACGGCTCGGCTGGGTGATGCTCGCCTCCGATACCGACAACGTGCTCGATTTTCTCTACGAGCTCCGTCGCGAGACCGAAGCCGCGCATATCACCGATGTCGTATTGCTCGGCATGGGGGGCAGTTCGCTTGCCACACGCGTGCTTTCCGACGTGCTCGAACACCCCGACGTGCGCCTTCACGTGCTCGACACCACCTGCGCAGAAGATGTAAAGCGTCTCATCGGGCTCCTCGATTTCAAGAAGACTTTTTTCATAGTTTCCAGCAAGTCCGGTTCGACCGTCGAACCGATTACCTTGGGTGAACTGTTTTTCCACACCGTGGCGCATGAACTAGGTGTCGCAGAAGCCGCCGAGCACTTCTTCGCAGTGACCGATAAAGACACGCCTTTGAGCCGGACCGCGGAAGCGCAGAAATGGCGTCATGTCGTTCACGCACGCAAAAGCGTCGGGGGGCGTTTTTCCGCCCTCTCGATGTTCGGGCTCGTTCCGGCGGCACTTGCCGGTATCGATTTCAAACGTCTGATCGACTCGGCGATCCGCATGGAGACACTGTGCCGCGGCGAGGAAACCTTTGCAAACCCGGGAGCACACCTCGCGTCGTTTCTCAACGATTGTCTGCAGGAGGGTCGCAACAAACTGATGCTGGTCCTTCCCCGGCGCTATCGTCCGTTCGGAATGTGGCTCGAACAACTCGTTGCCGAATCGCTCGGAAAAGACGGGCGCGGCATCATCCCCATCGTCACTTCGAAAAATCGCGTCGGGTCCTCGATCCACTCGGACCAATGCGTCGTGATATTGCACGAAAGCGACGATGAGGAACTCGTCGCCTATACCGAGGAAATCGAGCAGCTCGGCCCCGTGGCCGAATTCATCATCGACAACCCCTATGAAATCGGCGGGGAATTCATCCGATGGGAATTCGCGGTGGCGCTCGTCGGATTTCTCATGGGGGTGAATCCGTTCGACCAACCCGATGTCGCCTCCTCGAAAACGATGACGAATGCACTGCTCCAAGGAGAAAAATTCGACGTCGAGCCGAGTTCGATTTCCGAACTTGCGGACTTGATCGCTCCCGGCGACTACATCGCTATTCTCAGCTATTTACCGGAATGGGCCGCCTCGCATACCGCACTCGTCGAAAGCGCCGCTTGCCTGGAGGAAAAATTTTCAGTACCGACCATAATCGCACGTGGCCCCCGCTATTTGCACTCGACCGGTCAACTTTACAAGGGCGGACCGAACACGGGCGTGTTCATCGTGCTCGGTGATGATGACAATACGTGCGATATCGAACTCGAAGGTAAGCCCTTCACGCTGCGCGAATTGAACAATGCACAGCGAAAAGGCGACATTATTTCTCTCCTCGAGCGCGGCAGGCGCGTGATTTCCGCACGCAATCTATCCGAAATCGTCGATTACTGCGGTACTTTGTCGAGATAGATGATTTCTACCTTCAGCGGATCTTTTTCACGGGTACCGTCTATGGTGAGAATGCCCACGCTCGGCCCTCTCGGCGAACGCGGCGCGCTTGCCGACCCCGGATTGATCACGAGCACACCGCTTCTCGGTTCACGCACCACCATGGGGATATGCGTGTGTCCGCAAATCAGGGCATCCATCGAGCGATCGGGCGTTATGCGTTTGAAATCGTGGACCAGCGTAATTCGCTTGCCCGCAAATAATTTTGTGAATACCGAATCGAGCGGCCAGGCCAGAAATCCGTGATCGTTATTACCCCGTACGGCGAATACCGGCGCGATTTCCTCCAACGCCACAAGGATATCGACCGGCCCGATATCTCCGGCATGCAATATGGCTTCGAGTTTTTGTTGTGAGAAAATCTCCGAAACCCGACTGTCGAGCTTGCCGTGCGTATCGGATATCAGACCGATTTTAAGAGACACGTCAGATGCCCATATCCTGCTTGAGGATTGCGACGCGTCGCCTTGAAACGGGGACCTCCGTCGCTTCGCCGTCGCCGAGAGTCAACAGCAAGGTGCCGCCGGACTGCGGTGCGATACTGACGATACGGTCCAAATTGACCACGTACCTGCGGTGCACACGGAAGAATCCGAAGCCCGTCAACTGCTCCTCGAGATGGGTGAGCGAAGTCGTCGAGAGAAACTTTCCCTCATCGGTATGGATATAGCTGTAATCGTCTTTTGCCATGAGATAGATAATCGCACTCGATGAGATGAAGTGCTTCTTGCCACCCTTGTTGACCGTCACGCGTGTGGCGTTCGCCGAGCCGACGTAATCGGGCGCATTGGTCTGTGACGCGGGTTTCTTGATTTTATCGAGCGCGGTGTTGAGGCGCTCCGTGTCGACCGGTTTGATCAAATAGTCGATTGCATTGACCTCGAACGCCTGAAGCGCGAAATTGGAATAGGCCGTCACGAAGATGATCGCGGGAGGATTCGGATGCGATTTGAGAACTTCCGCCAGCTGGATACCGCTGAACCCCGGCATATTGATGTCGAGGAAAATGACATCGGCGCTGTGATTTTTTATAAGCTCGACGGCTGCGCGCACATCTCCTGCTTCACCGACGACTACAACTCTCCCCGTTTCTTCGAGTAAGAATGCAAGCTCGTTGCGAGCCGGAGTTTCATCATCAACTATAAATGCTTTAATCATCGCTATACCTCACTTGGTCATGCAATTTTTAAATTCCGGTTCGGCTACTGTGCAGTGTATCATCGAGCTCGGCTCAGATACCGAGAAACACGCTTGATCCCAGCCAAATACCGGTCACAATCAGTAAAATCGCAAAGCCGATAGACGTTGCACGTTCAGAAGTACCTAACGTAATTTTAGCACCGAGTGCGGCTCCGGGAATAACTCCGACGACAATTCCCGCGCCCATCATCCAATCCACATTTCCTAACAGCGAGTGCGTGATGAGCCCCGGAATCGAGAGCATGGCGACGCTGAGGAGCGAGGTGCCGATCGCCTCATGATAATCCATCTTCAACAAGCGTCTGAGCAAAGGGACGATGACGAATCCGCCGCCGAGACCGAAGAAGCCCGAGTAGACCCCTGCGAACGCTCCGATGCCGCCCGCCTTCAGATATGCGCCCTTCGAAATCGGCAGAGCGTTCGTGACCTCTGCGGCGACATCGCTTTCGCCGTGCGTTTTATAACTTTGCACAACCGATACAATCGTATCGGTCGCGGCATATAAAATCAGCACGACCGTGCCCACCATGACGACTTTGCCGCCGAAATGATTTGCAGCCAATGCGCCGAATGCGCTAAAACATGCGCCGACGCCGCCGAGCATGATGCCGATGCGCCAGTTGGCGACCCCTTTTTTGAGATAGTTGTACGCTCCGGTGAGAGAACTCGGCACGATACCAACCAAAGGAGTCGCGACGGCGCTCATGGCCGATCCGCCTAAAAGCAACCGAATCCCCGGCGTGGTGATAACGCCGCCGCCGATACCGAACATACCGCTGAGCACGCCTGAGACCAAGCCGAGCCCAACGCTGGGGAGTATGCCGATGAGGAAGTGGAACATCTAGACCGCTCGAAACTCCCCCGTATAGGCGGTACGGTCGATCTTGCGCTCACCGCTGTACAGCGAACCGAGCGGAACATCTTCCCACAACTTGTTCATCATGAAACTCCACGCGCGCTGAAGCGCGAAATAATCGGCGCAATGTTGACGCGCATACTCACTCGCCGAACGAACCGTCTTGGTTCCGGCGTGCCAATATTGTGCGCGCTCGGGGCCGAAAATCGCATGGAGGAGTCCGGTGATGCGAGCGCGTAGCTCGACCGAACTGTCGACGAAATCACCGGGCCACGGATCGAGCGAACTCGACGTCACACGCGACAAATCGACTTGCGATTTGGCGAACTCGAGCTTACGGTGCTCATAGATGAAGCGGTAGATGTTTTGGCGGAACCGTGCCGCCGGCGAAGCGATTCCTCCCGACATGTGCACGACATTCCACTTGTCGTCGATGTACATCTCGCCCCCGTGAAGGCGGATGTTGATCAGGTAGTCGACATCCTCCCCGCGCATTACCCACGGGTCGAAAGCGATTTGGGTATACATTTCCTTGTGAACGGCCAGACATCCACCGAATACGATGCGTGCCCTTTGCAAACGCGGAGGCTGCATGACATACGAAAGCGCCTTATTGTAGGCATCTGCTTGACGCCATACCACGCCGGCGATGCTTTTGTCGTCATTCGCATGTTGCCAACTGCCGTCTTCGTTAATATAATATCCGGACTTCGCGTACAGATAGCCGCCTTTTTGAATCGGCAAGCCGAGACCGAAAAGACCCGCCTCGATGAAATGTTCGTCTTCGACGACTTCATCGTCATCGATGAAAATGACGGAGTCTTTCCCGAAAATACTCGCTGCGATGAGTCCCAGGTTTCGGGCAGCACCATAGCTGTCCAGGTCGATGCTTGAAACCATCGCGCCTAAATCGAGCTCGTCCATTCTGCGCAGGAGCGAACCGGTCTCGACCTCACCGAGCACGAATACATCGAGTTCGGGAAAGTTATCCACGATATCCCGCACACGATTTTCGGCACGGCTCATAAGCACACGGTCCGTGGCACGGACGACGAGAATTATTTTACCGACCCTGGGCTTTCCCGACAATGACGCCAACAAATACCCGAGCCCCGGATTGGGGTCCGCGATGTCGGTCGGATGCTCGTAGGGCTTTACCTCTGAATGCTCGTGCGCATTCGCACGCGATTCCTTCGTCCAAAAAGTCGGAATGACTATCGCCGGTTCAAGTTTCGAAGGTCCGGGCTCTTTCGGTCGCTCGGTTTCCTCCACATGCTCGAGTGCTTCGGCAAAGGTATGGTATTCACTCACTTCGAATTATCCTCTCCGATATGAATACCGCTGCGCTTCAACGCCAGCCGCAACGGCAGGCCTAGCCCATATACTACTACCGCCTCACCGAACCCGACGGTAATGAAACCAAATAGATACATAGCCAAATAGTGCCCCTCGAGGTTGATATTGAGAAGCGGTATCTTGTAGAGTCCGAGCCCTTTCAAGATGATGGGGAGATAGGCCGGGACCACCAACGCGTTTGCCAACACCGGCCCGAGAAGCGCGAGCTTCGTGCGATCGCGAAATTTCCACGTCCATATCGCGCCGAGCAACGTGGCGCCGGAGCCGAACACGACATCGAACCACCCGAACGGTCCGGCCACGCCCAAATTGGACAAGTTCGCAATGAGCGTGCCGATGGTCAATCCCGGAATCGCCGCCGGAGTGAACAGGGCGAGTACGGTAAGCGCCTCGCTGATACGGAACTGAATCGGTCCCCACGATAGATACGACATAACTTGAATGACAAAAATCGAGAGTGCGCCCGAGAGCGCGGCGATCACTCCTGCTTGGACGATATAGCTCGTTCTCTTATCACGTTTGACGGTGGTTTTATTTTGCTGGTTTTCCACAACAGCCCTTTCTCTTGAACGGTATATATATCACGTCGCTTCTCAGCGACGAAAATTATATGAGGAGCTCCGCGATTTGAACCGCGTTGAGTGCGGCACCCTTGCGCAACTGATCGGCGACGACCCACAGGGAGATTCCGCTTGGAACCGTCGGATCTTTGCGGAGGCGCCCGACATAGGTTTCATCGGTCCCTTCCAAAAATGCCGGCATGGGATAGTTGTTCTTCGATGGGTCATCCATGATGACGATGCCGGGGGCAGACGCCAGCGCTTCGCGCACCTGCTCGAAGTCGACATCGTTCACGAATTCCACGTCGACCACTTCGCTGTGACAGCGCAGCACCGGCACCCGGACACACGTCGCATGAACGGCGATCTCGGGCGCGTGCAGGATCTTCTTGGTCTCGACCGACATCTTCCACTCTTCTTTGGTGCTGTCATCGTCGAGGAACACGTCGATTTGGGGAATGCAGTTGAACGCGATCCGGTGGACGAATTTCTCGGGAACGAACTTTTCACCGTCGAGAAAATCCTGCGTCTGATCATAGAGCTCGCGCATTGCGGCGGCACCGGCGCCTGAAGCAGCCTGGTAGGTCGCGACCGCCACACGCTTGATCGGCGAAAGAGCATGAAGCGGAGCAAGCGCCACCACCATCTGGATGGTCGAACAGTTCGGGTTCGCGATGATTCCGTTGTGCCACGCGACATCTCCAGAGTTGACCTCGGGAACGATGAGCGGAACATCTTCGTCCATACGAAACGCCGACGAGTTATCGATCATGACCGCACCGGCCGCCGTCACCGCGGGGGCGAACTTCTCGCTGACGGAGCCGCCCGCGCTGAACAGCGCGATGTCGACACCGTCAAAGCTTGCTTCGGTCATTTCCTGCACGATGAGGAACCCGTCGACGCTGCCCGGTCCGTTGAACGCGATCTTTTTACCGGCACTGCGCGAACTCGCCAGCGCGATGACGCGTGAGACGGGGAAATGACGTTGTTCGAGCGTTTTCAGCATCTCGATACCGACGGCACCCGTAGCACCGGCCACAGCGACGACAGGTTCTTTCGGCATGGCTTTCGTCCAGGTGGAGTTACTCATCTTGCACCAAATCCTTAGTTTTGTTTTTCGGAAGCGACTTCGACGACCACATCGGTCTCATCGAGCCCGAACGCCGTGTGCAAGGCACGCACCGCCGTTTCGACATCGGCAAGCGCGATGACACAACTCAGCCGAATCGGCGAGGTTGAAATGATATCGATGTTGACGCCCGCCTGCGCAAGCGTGGTAAACATTTTCGCGGTAACGCCGGGGTTGGTTCGCATGCCTGCGCCGACGATTGAGATTTTAGCGACGGCGGGCTGCACCCCCCATGTGCGCGCGCCGATTTCAACGGCGACGCTGTCGATTGCTTTACGCGCGCGCGGCAAATCGCTTTCCGGCGTGGTGAACGATATATCGGTGAGGCCCTCTTCGGAAACGTTTTGGATGATCATATCGACATTGACGTTTTCTCGTGCCAACGCGTTGAACACGCGCGCAGCGACACCGGGAGTGTCGGGACAATCGCGAATGGTCACTTTCGCCTCGGAAGTGTCATAGGTCACGCCGGAAACGATTGCATGTTCCATTTCGGCTCCTGCTTTCTTTACGATGGTACCGTTCTCATCTGAAAACGAACTGCGACAATGAATCGTCACACCGTGGTTGCGGGCGAACTCAACCGAGCGCATGCTCAAAACGCCTGCCCCCGACGATGCCATCTCGAGCATCTCCTCATAGCTGACCTCATCGATTTTGCGCGCACGGGGAACGATGCGTGGGTCGGCGGTGAACACGCCGCTCACGTCGGTATATATCTCACAGATATCGGCGTTCAGGCCGGCTGCGAGCGCGACGGCGGTGGTGTCCGAACCACCGCGGCCCAGCGTGGTGATCTGTCCGCTCGGAGTCTTTCCCTGAAAACCGGCGACGACCACGATCATGTCATCCTCGATGGCCTTTCTGACACAAGCCGCGTCGACGGCGGTGATTTTCGCTTTCGTGTGCACATCGTCGGTGATGATGCCGACTTGCGGTCCGGTAAAACTGACGGCTTTATACCCTTTTGCCTGGATGGCCATCGCCAAAAGTGAGATCGACACCTGTTCGCCGGTGGTGAGCAACATATCGAGTTCACGTGTCGAAGGCGTGCCGGTGATTTGGTGCGCCAAGTCGAGGAGGCGGTCGGTTTCCTTGCCCATCGCCGACACGACCGCAAGAACATCGTCGCCCCGCTCTTTCATGGCGATGAGACGATTTGCCACCGAGCGAATGCGCTCGGTCGTGCCTACCGATGTTCCCCCGAATTTTGTGACGATGAGTGCCACGTGCGTACAACCCCTTATGAAACCCCTGCCTTTTATGTAGGTTTCAATTATGACATAAAACAAACAGGCGACTCACTTTGTCCGCCTGTCATACCTATGATTCATTGAATTGTATCTTTATACGTCGACGATGCTTGAGAAAACTACTCGCCCAGGGAAATTCCTTGTTTCTCGATGTAGCCATCAATGGACAAAATTGTGCTTTCCAACAGGGCTATTCGCTCATCTAGCTGATACAAACTGCTTTTTATACCGTCTAATTCGCGATCCGTATGTAAGATACCATCGTGAATATCCTCGTGGTCCATACCGGAACAACTTCCTGCGTATTATTGCATGAAATATACAAGATAACTACAGGATATTATACGCTCAAATTACCGTGAAATACCAGAGTCTTTCCTCTTGATGTCGTAAAGCCCGCGCGCAATCCTCACGATACGTCCGTTCGACCTGTTGATTCGTGTAATCAGGTTCGCATCCGTTCCTTTTCCGGGAATTGCAATACCACGCGCAACCAACGCCGTGCGAATTTCTCCGATTCTCATCGGTCTGTTTTCATCAATCAATATGTTTTCTATATCGTCGACGATATCATCATGATGAAAGCTGGGAAGCTCACCTAGATCGGAAAGATCGCCGCCTTCAAGAACGAAGAGCCTTTTGACGGTATGTAATTTTTCCTCGGCACGATTGACGAGAATCTGGGCCTCGTTCAGCGCGCAATAGGCGTTTTCCAAATCTTTGACCGCTTCGTTGTACCATTTGATTATATTTTTTTCTATCATATATAACTCTCCTAGAATGAATCTAGCATACTAGCATAAGTTTAGGCAAACTTACTGAAGTATTTAAATCATTGATACATTCTATACAATGCGTACAGAAATTGCACTGTCAATATACGGGAATATGCGCTATTTATTGCGCTTCACGATTAACCTGTAAGTGTGCGTGACGGCGCCGGTTTCGGAGATGCACCTGAAGTATACGGTCTTCGATTGCCCGCGCTTCAAATAGACGGTGCGGTACGTATAAATCCTCGCATACGATTCGCCCTTGTACTTGAAATAGAGCATTGCATTCGACGATTTGGCGGGTGTTATTCTCACCGAACTCCTGTAGCGAGAAATCGTGAGCACACGATAGCTTGGGTAGTAGCTCGTTTTGCTCCACGCCTTATTCCAGCTCCCCGTGCTTTTGGCAACCGAGGTCACATAGGCATTTTTCGACTTCCAACGTGCCGTCAATGTCACGGCACCACGCACTACGGTAGTTGAAGATACCTTGGTCCCCGACGAGTTATACCAACCCTGGAAAGCATACCCGCTGCGCGTCGAGGTCGGAAGCGTCCCGAGTGTTTTCCCCGACGTACACACCAGCGCGCTTGGTGTCGAGCCGCCGTTACCGGAAAAAATCACTTTATACTTGTTAATCGTCCATTTTGCAGAGAGCGTCACGTCTGCGCTCGGGGCAATCGTCGCACCCGCAGCATAGGTTGTACCTGTTCCTGCCCCACCGTTGGCGTTGTAGGTGACTGTAATCGGAACAGTTGTATAGCCGTTCCACGGGTTAGTCCAACCCGTTTGCCCAGCATAATAGGAGATGACAAAGCCGCTTGCACTGCTAGCGAATACGCTTGTGCCAAAGGTTGTAGGTGCTGCCCCCATAAATGTGGCGCTCTTTAAGCTGGTGCAACTCTCAAATGCAAAAGTTCCTATGGAGGTAACGCTGCTCGGGATAATAACCGAGGTGAGACTTGAGCAGTAGGTGAATGCAGAACCTTCTATAGATGTGACACCTTCGGGGATCGTGATTGAGGTGAGGCTTGTGCAATCGGTGAATGCAGCAAATCCTATAGAGGTGACACCTACGGGAATGGTGATTGAGGTAAGACCGGTGCAGTCGCTGAACGCACTCTCTCCTAGAGAAGTGACGTCATAAGTCAGCGTCCCATCGCTTACGTTTGGTGGGATGACAATCGCACCCGTTACGATTTCCCCGTTGTTTCCGTCGCCAACTTGAACGGTATTCGGACTTAATGCCGTGACTTTGTAGAGGATTCCACCAGCGGTGAATGTGCTCCCGACTGTCCCCTCCGTCCACTTTGCATACAGCGTGACGTTTGCTGCTGGCGTTATGGTCGCTCCTGCGGCGTAGCTGGTGCCTGCGCCATCGGCGGCTGTGTTCCAACCTACGAACGTATAGCCTGCGAGAGCGAACGTGTTGGCTGCCACCGTGTAGCTTGCCGCTCCGCTCTGCATCGGCAGTGCTGTTCCTGCCCCACCGTTGGAATCGTATGCAAGTGTGTACAATATCTTTGTCCATTGTGCGTAAAGGGTGATTGCGCCCGACGGTGTGTAGGGGCTCTCGACCTTCGTACCACCGGTGGCTGCGGTGTACCAGCCATCGAAGGCATATTCCGTACGCGTCGGCGTCGGAAGCACGACGGGGGTGCCGGTATAGGTGAGCGACGATGAACCGACTGAGCCTCCATTCGCGTCAAACGTTACAAGGAACCCAATGCTGGTCGCCCCGTTGAGAAAGGTCATCGTGCTGCCGGATTCCGAATTCACCTTTATCAGAACGCCGCTCGGAACGGTCTCGGGATGGCAGTCTGTATCACCCGTTTCCGGAATCGCGGTGTGAGTTCCCACGGTTGGCGTATGGAAGTTTGAATTGGAAGAAGTTGCTGTGCCGAATGTCGAATACCCCGACTTGGTAAAGAAATGATTCGTGTAAGAGTGATAGGGATAGCTCGAAAAGTAGTCATCGGAATTGTCGAGCTGGTTGCTACCATCGGCTTCCTCAATATCGACACCCTGATGGTATTTATCATCGTTTGGGTGCATACCCCCGACGGCAAGTACATTTTCATCGATATGATATATGAGAATTCCCGTGTAACTCGTTCTCCCGGTGGGTCCGTAAAGCCCAGCGTCATACCCACCGCGCTGTCTATTCTCAACCAAAAAATATTGGTTTGGGTTAGCGGTGCTTGTAATTTTATACACGTTATATTGCGTCGGATCCGAAGCGCTGTTGGATTTCAGAGAATATTGATTTACTTGATTGGAGGTGATGGTCACAGGCTTCACAAAACCGAGCGCGACGCGCGACCATGCGTCGAGTTGTACCGGCGTTTCACTCGCATACTCCCCCGGCGCATATCCCCAACTTCCCGCAGCCATCAACGAATAGGCACCGACGCCCTGTGAATCATATCCGTAATCATATAAATCGGGCAGGCCGAGGTCGTGCCCGAGCTCGTGCGCCGTGACCCCTATGCCCATCGGAATCGCCGAAGAGGTCAAAAAACTCCCCGAGAATATCTCGCCTTGTGTCGCATAAGAATATAACGTCCCAGTGCTCGGGTCGACGCTGACGACGGAACCGTCAGAAAGCGCCTTGATATTGGCATGCCCCCACGTACTCTGATCTTTATCGGAGGGTTGGGCTGATGCCTCCCAGCCGGCCACGATGGAACTCACGTGGAAATTGTCACGCAAAATAGAGCCGTCGGACGTGGTGGGATAGGAAGAATAATCAATATAACTGGAAGCCGCTGCAAACGCCTTTTTGACATATGCATCGGTCAAGTATCCATCGGTCGTATATCCGGGGTGATCGACGTTGAATGTCGCTTTAATCACGCCATCCTTCAGCTGAAGCGATGAAATTTCACTCGTCGGATTGGAAATTATGAGGTCAGAAATTGTTTGACCGCCATCGACAAAAGAAATTTGCGAGAAGCTGAAATCCTTCGCACCCGAAGCTTCCTTATAGTAGTTGTTGACGCTCGTTTCGCCGAAGGTGGTACTAAAATATTTGTTCGTCCAATAATCGATGCTCTGAGTCAAAGGGGCATCCTTGAACTCGACGAGAATGACAAGCAAGTCAGGGTGCAGATTCGAGCTGGAAAGCGGAGCGACCGATGCGGCAGTTTTCACTGTGGAGACAGTGCCCGAAGAAGAAGAACTCGTCGAACCGACCTCTTGCGCCGCTCTCGATGATTGCGCCTTCTTGATGAGCGTCTTCAGATTGCTTTCAGTCAGCGCGCTCGACGGCACGGATTGCGTCGCCAAATTCGACGAACTTCTTGCTTTCACAGAACCCGGTACGAGTTTCCCGTTCGAGATGGCCGCATAACGCCAATTCTTCGAGTTTTTGTCATAGCCGAGCACGTGGCCGGAGGAATCTTCAGCCCAGTTGAAAAACTCATCACCTTTTTGGAAAACTTCGAGTTTCGAGCCATCGGCTTGCCGAACTACCTGTGGCGTAGGATTGGCGGGGACCGCCATAGAAAGAGATGCCTGACCGGCGAACAGAGCCACCGATAAGATCAAAATTATTCTTACTGCCGGCTTGAACCGGAATCGGGCAGAAAACATGAGTGTCTCCAATCAACTCTACATCATACACAAGTCGAGCCCAGAAATACTCCCGGGCTCGATAATGTTCGATAGTTGAAACGGGGCCGTTGATTTTTACGCCTCGCAGCGCTTCTTCAGCCATGCATAGTATTCATCGACCGAGCGTTGTGCCTCTTCGAGAAGTGCCTCGTTGCCCGGCTTGAAGAGATGCTTGAAACGTCCCTGCGGCTTGAGGAATTCGACGACCGGCTTGAACTCCTTGATTTTCGCCGGAGTAGTCAGGCGCCACGTACCATCTTCGACTTCGAACAACGGCCAAAAGCCCGTCTCGACGGCCAGACGCGCGATTTCAGTCGTATCCTCCGCTTTGGTTCTCCAACCGCGCGGGCACGGAGCCAAAATGTTTATGAACGCCGGCCCCTCCGTATTGAATGCCTTCTCGGCTTTCTCGACGAGATCTTTCCAGTATCCGATCGAAGCTTGTGCGACGTAAGGGATATGGTGATCGGCCATGATGGCGGTCAAATCCTTACGCGGCTGCTTTTTACCCTGCTGCGCCGAACCGACTTCCGCAGTCGTCGCCCACGCGTTTTGCGGCGTTGCCGATGAGCGCTGGATTCCGGTGTTCATGTACGCACCGTTGTCGTAGCACACATATACCATATCGTGTCCACGCTCCATCGCTCCCGAAAGTGACTGAAGACCGATATCGTAGGTACCGCCGTCGCCTCCGAACGCAACGAACTTCACGTCGCGATCGGCGGGAATCTTACCTGCAGCTTTCAGCCCTTTGAAGGCCGCCTCGACGCCCGACATGGTCGCCGCGCTGTTCGCGAAAGCATTGTGGATGAACGAACCGTTCCATGAGCTGTAAGGATAGATGGTGGTGGATACTTCGAGGCATCCGGTCGCAGAGGAAACCACGACCTCGCTGTCACCGGCGCCCATCAATACTTGGCGCACGGCCACCGAAGCTCCGCACCCTCCGCACAAGCGATGCCCACCGCACAGGCGCTCGGGCAACTCGGTCAATTGCTTGATGTTTGTCATAGTCGATCCTCCTCTTTCTCGTCGCGGTCGCCAAGATAGACCAAACCGGGATTGGGCGCGCCTGCGCCGGCCTCGGCCAAGTCCTCGTAAACCGAACGAATGTACTCGAGTTTGACGTCTGCGCCGCCCAATCCGTAGATATAGGTGCGAAGTGTCACGCGGACATCGTAGGTGTAAAGCGCCGACATGGTGTCGAGCGCGAGGGGCCCGGCGATGGCGCCGAACGACTCCGCACGATCGAGCACCGCAACGACTCTACAGTTTTTCAAAATCTCAGCGAGTTCGGCGGAAGGGAACGGGCGATAGGTGCGAATGTTGACAACGCCGACTTTTTCACCTTGAGCGCGTAGCTCGCGGACAACTGCGCGAACGTTACCGGCCGCTGAGCCGAGAATGACGACTGCGCGCTCGGCGTCTTCCATACCGAAGCTCTCGATATGGTTGTAGGGGCGACCGGTTAAAACTTCCCACTCATCGCCGATGCGCTGTATCGAGTCTTTCGCGGCATCGATCGCGTTGCGCTCGGCCTCTTTGATGTTTTGATACGTGTTACCGAGCGTGGCAAAACCGCCTACCGTCACAGGCTGTTCCTTGTTGAGAAGCGAATGCTCCGGGGTGAACTCGCCGACGAAAGCCTTTACCGTCGCGTCATCGCACACCTCGCCGCGTGCTATCGAGTGCGTGGTGATGAAACCGTCGAGCGTCGGCATCACGGGGAGCATGTTCTCCTCGGCGACACGAACGGAAATGATGGTGTTGTCGTAGGCTTCTTGCGCATTTTCCGCAAACAAGATGACCCACCCGGTATCACGCGCGCCCATGACGTCTGAATGGTCGCAGTGGATGTTGATCGGTGCCGAAATCGCACGGTTCGCATTCACCATGATGATCGGGGTCCGCAAACCGGAGGCCACGTGGAGCTCCTCCCACATATAAGCGAGACCTTGTGAGGAAGTCGCCGTCATGGTTCGCGCACCGGCGGCGGAAGCACCGATGGCCGCAGACATCGAGGAATGCTCGCTTTCGACCGTGACGTACTCGGTATGCACGAGTCCCTTCGCGACGAACTTGGCAAAGTCCTCGACGATGGTCGTCTGGGGAGTAATCGGATAGGCGCACACGACATCGGGGTCGATTTGGCGGTATGCCTCGGCAACGAAACCGTTACCGGTCGCCGCTATCGTTTTCTGCGTTGCTTTCTCGGGTGCCATAAGCTATACCCCCTCCTTGCCGTGGTCGTGCTCGGACACCATTTTCAATGCATTGAAGCGGCACTCCTTCACACACACGCCGCATCCTTTGCAGTGGTCGTAATTGATACCGGTCATTTTGCCGTCGGCAACCTCTATGGAGGAGTCGGGGCAGTTTATCCAGCAGAGCATGCAGTCTTTGCACGCCTCCGCATCCCATACGGGACGAATGGAACGCCAGCCGCCGGTGGCGTAGAACTGTGCATTTCCGGCTTCGAGACCGACCATACCTTCCGGAAAGTCCTGCGCATTCCAGGAGTCGAATTCGGTGATATCCCACTTCATCTCTGACATTAGCCTACCTGCACCTCCTCGTATGCACGCTGAACCGATTGCAGGTTAGCGTCAATCATCTCTTGGGCGAATTTTTTACCGAATGTCCGTTGGAGCTGGCCTTTGATTGATTCAAGCGCGACGACCGGACGAACCTTGGCGAGTGCTCCCACAATCGGTGTATTGGGGATATCGCGCTTGATGGTCGCCAGCGCTATGCCGGAGGCGTCGACGGTGGCCACGACGACCGAGTCGGGAACGCCGAGGCGCGCGCGCATCTGCGCCGGTGTCCGGGTGGTGTTGATGATAACGGCGCCGTCATCGTGTATCCCCTCGGTGATGTCAACGACATCGAGCAAGGTTTCATCGAGAAGAACGACGATGTCGGGGTGCTCGATATTGTTCGAGACTTCGATGGGCTCGTCTGAAATGCGGGTGAACGCTTTCAGCGGTGCGCCCATGCGCTCGGGACCGTACTCGGGCATCGCCTGCATATAGCGGTCTTCGAAGAGCGCAGTTTCGGCCACAAGCTTTGCCGCGGTAACCGCACCTTGGCCGGCGCGTGCATGCCAGCGTATTTCGGTAAGCTTATTCATCGCTTCGCCTTTCATAAAAAGAGTTCTGGAACGGAACCACTATACGATAAGAAAGCCGCCTCGTGGGCGAATAGCGCGCCTTTATAGGACAAAAGGCACCGCGCGTGTCGATAAATGGATGAGTATCGAAAAAAACAACGGAGCTTTCGGGCCGACGGAGATTTTCGAGCCGACGGCCTGAAAAGCATATGACGCTACATTTCGCGGCGTGCCTCGAAGGCACGGCCGAGCGTAACTTCGTCGGCGTACTCGAGATCACCCCCCACGGGAAGTCCGCTCGCGATACGGGTGACTCTGATACCTCCGAGCGATTTTATGAGACGGGCGATATAAACCGCCGTCATTTCCCCCTCGACATTGGGGTTCGTAGCAAGTACGACCTCGGTGACTTCTTTATCGGCGAGACGCGCGATGAGCTCTTTGACGCGCAACTGATCGGGACCGATTCCGTCCATGGGAGAAATCGCGCCGTGGAGTACATGGTAGAGCCCGAAAAATTCGCTCGTGCGCTCGATGGCGGCGACGTCGCGCGGCTCTTCGACCACACAGATAATCGATGCATCGCGTTTCGTGTTCGCACAAATTTCGCACAGCGGACCCTCGGCGAAGTTATAGCACTGCGGACAAAAATGGATAGTGTCTTTTATCTCGACGATCGAAGCAGCCAAACGATCGGCATCCGCCTTATCGCTTGCGAGCAGCCAATAGGCAATACGCTGTGCGGACTTCGGCCCGACGCCGGGGAGGCGTTCGAGTTCGTCGAGGAGACGTTGAATGGGAAGCGGATACCGCATGGATTACATGAGCCCCGGAATGTTGAGCCCGCCGGTGACCGCTTGCATTTTCGCTGCGGCCTTCTCGGAGGCGACACGCATAGCCTCGTTGATGGCGGCGACGACCATGTCTTCGAGAATTTCGACCTCTTCGGGGTCGACGGCTGCCGGGTCGATTTTAACCGACTGCACCGATTGGTCACCGGTGATGGTCACTTTGACCATGCCTCCGCCGGCACTCGCTTCAAACGTTTCTGTGGCAAGCTCTTCTTGGACTTTCGCCATCTGGGCTTGCGCCTGCTGAGCCTGTTGCATGATTTTTTGAATATTCATGGACGAACCTTTCTTTGAAGCTACATTGAATTTATAACGTTAATCTTAATCGAAAGAGAGTTGTTCTTCATCGGGGTCGACAAGACCTCCATCAAACGAATCGCCGAGCACGTTCGCATCGTCTTCTTTCGGTACGTTCGATTCGATTTTCTCGATCTTTCCTCCGAGCGCCACAATCTCTGCCAACAACGAATCGTGCGTATCGAGCGCATCGGCAGAGCCGGTGGGGGTCTGCGAATGAGAATCCACCTCTGCCATCGGTCCGGGGTCTTGCGCAATCGGAGGCTCCGGCTCGGGCTTACCGAACGGCTCAGCCGGCTCAGATGGCTCGAGATTACGTACCGGCTCGGGCTTAAGTACCGGCTCGTGATTTTTTCCCAACCGGAACTCGAAGGGAAGATTCGACCCGAATACCGTGAATAAAGCATTGGCGAGGAGCTCCTTGTTGTCCTGCGCCGCCTTCATTTTAAACTCACCGTCTTTCGGCCAGGTGACGAGCAACGTTCCTTCCTGCGTGAATTCAATGCTCGCATCCGCAAAGAAGAGAGAACGACTCGCCTTTTGTTTTTTAATTTCCGCGAGAACGGCGCGCCATGATCGTTTTACCGTACCGGCATTAAGCGATCCACCGCTCTGTGGCGCAAGAGACTCCGGCTCGGTTTCAGAAATCGGCACTTCTTTCGGAGGAATTTCCTTCGCGACAGCCTGCTGCACCGGTTTCGCAGGTTCAGCCGCTGCTCGTGCCACCGGACGAGAAATCGCCGGAACTGCACTGAGCCCGCGTTCGAGACGCTCGATGCGCTCGGCAAGCGCTTCAAGCGTATACTCACCGTCGACGCGTGTCGTCCGGACAAGCGCTAGTTCGAGCACTGTTCTCGGCTCGGTCGAATAGCGCATCTCTCCGCTCACATCGGTCAAAAGATCGATGATGCGGGCGATACGATCCGGTCCTTCGAACTCGCCTGTGAGCGAGCGCATTTTTATGCGATCATCATCGGTCACATTGATGAGGCCGTCGGAGTTTTCAAGAACTCCCATGACATACATATCGCGCACATAGGCGAGAAGACCGTGGATGAGTTCAGGCAAATCGGCGCCTGTTTCGACTTGATCGGCCACCCAATGAAAGCAGGCGGCTGTGTCGCGCTGCGCCACTGCGGACATCAATTCGGCCAACGCGACGGTGCTGACTTCGCCGAGTGCTCCCTCGACATCGTCGACGGATATGTCGTTGCCGGTGTAGGCGGAAAGTTGTTCGAGCACGGTGATAGCATCGCGCATTCCGCCGTCGGCGTGCTTGGCGATGAGCGCATACGACGCGCGGTCGACTCTGATGCCTTCGGATTCGGCGATGAATCTGAGACGCTCGACGATTTGCTCCGAACTGATCGGATGAAAATCGAAGCGCTGACAGCGCGATTGAATCGTATCGGGAACTTTTTGAGGGTCGGTCGTACATAAAATGAAGACGACGTGAGAGGGTGGTTCCTCCAAAGTCTTCAACATCGCGTTGAAAGCACCCGTCGAAAGCATATGGACTTCGTCGATGATATAAACCTTATACTTGCCACGCACGGGTGCATAAAATACGCGTTCGATGATTTCGGTACGAACCGCTTCGACCCCGTTTCGCGACGCCGCATCGAGCTCGATGACGTCGGGGTGGTTTCCCTGCGCGATTTCAAGACACGACTGGCAACTGCCGTCGGGAGTATCGCTCGGGCCGTTGTCGCACAAAAGCGCCTTCGCGAGCAGGCGGGCGGTACTTGTTTTTCCGGTTCCCCGTGGACCGGTCAGCAGGTAGGCATGCGCGACGCAGTCCTGCGCGACCGCATTGCGAAGCGTGCGCTCGATATGCTGTTGTCCCACCATGTCATCGAACGTGTCGGGGCGATATTTCCTATAAAGTGATTGGTGTGCCACACGCACTCCGTTTCTCGGACGTGGGAAAAATGCGCCCAGTGGACTCGGACACCCATCAGTGACCGCTTATGGCTGCTACCTTCCGGTCCTGACCAGGTTCACGGTATAACGCCGTCCGAGCCCACTGGGCGCATTCAAGGCTACCCTCATTATACGATATATCGAAAAAGGTTGCGCCGACTATATTTGCTTGCGGTACGTATGAAGGTCCACTGAAAACGTCGCCTCGATTGGGCGTTGAAGTTCCCCGATGACATGGAGGAGCTCGTCGCCGTCGGTATGATAGGCGTTCGGACCCATCATCACCAAGTCATAGACCGAACGCTCGTCGAAGGCCAACGGGAACTCAATCGTCTCGGTCTTCACCAAGTCGAAGTACGGAATCATTTTTTCACGGAGGTCGGCTTTTTTATCGGAATCCTGACGCCCGATTCTGATGAGATGGGCCGCCTCGCGAATCTCAAGCAGATGTTTGGGAGTCGGAGTCGAAACGAAAACATATCCCCCGGGCTTGACGATGCGCGCGAAATCCTCGGCATTTCGGGGAGCGAACACGTTGATGAGTGCGTCGAACGCCTCATCTTTGACGGGAAGCCCCGCCCAGGTGTCGGCAACGATCGCCGTGATGACCGAGCTCAATTGGACCGCACGCTGAAGGGCACGCTTCGACAAATCGAAATCAACGATTTCGATACCGGGTATGGCGCGGGTGAGCACCGCTGAATAATATCCGGTACCGGCACCGATGTCTGCGACGATTGCCCCCGTGCTCGGCACCACCGCTGCAACCTCGTCGGCGAGTTTTTGGGCGAAGGGTTTGTAGTAGTTTCGCGTATGGAAACGCTGTCGACAAAAAACCATATCCAGATTATCGGCGGTGTTTTGTATGGCATCTCCAGACAGGAGCGTCACATAGCCGAGTTTCGAGCGATCGAAAGAGTGATTGTTTTCACACACGAGAGCCAAAGCATCCTCATGAAGCTCCGACTGACATATCGGACAACGAAGCAGAGCGAGTACCTCAGTATTTACTTTTTTAATAGGCATGCGTTCCAGTATACCGCAAGTCTGCGACCAAAGGTAAGCGCGAAGAGCCGTACGCAATTCTACGATTGCCGCTCGGCTCTTTTCGCCGCTGCATTACGATCGATTTTCTTTTTGACTTTTTTGAGCCGGAAGAGCTCTTCGCGCTGACGCTCATCGAGCGATTGTTCGATGAACCGCGCCTGAGCTTTGAGCTCGGGGATTCGTATTTGCTCGAGTGCGTTGACGCGTCGGTTCGTCTTGCTGATTTCGGCACCGAGCCGATGCAGTTTCGTCTCAGCCTCGGCATACTTCATGATTGCCGAAACCGCCTTTTCAAAGCCGAGGGCCGCCTCGTCGATACGAACCGAAACATTCGTCGGCGAATAGCCGCGCGTGAACGGCGTACGAGGAGGACGCGGAGCTTGGTTGATAATCGGGACGGCGACGCCCATGACTTTATAACCGCTGATATCGACGAGCACCTCACCGCTTGAAGCCAAAGCCGCCGAGTGTACGGCCGCCTCGCCGTCGATGGCGCGAGCTATCTCGAAGACGTATTGCGCCTTTTTGAGAACTTCGGCGAGCTCGTCGGAAAGATGAAGTGTGACATCGACGACATCCATAAATTCAAGCAGCAACGCGTCGCGCTTGCTTTTCAAAAGCGCCATACCCCCTGTGGCCACGTTGATTCGGTCACGCAGCAAAAGGAGTTGCGCATGCGTCGGGCGAATCTCTTCCATCGCGCGCCTCCTCTACTCGGTCTGTTCGAGCTTTTCGGGATAGTATTCGGCCATGAATTTTTTCACCCGTGTGAGCTCCTCGACGGGAAGCAACGTCAGCAATTCCCACGAAAGGGCGAACGTTTCTTCAATGGTTCGCCCGGTGGCGCCTTGCCCCACATAACGCTTTTCGAATTCATCGGCGAATTTCAAGTAGCTCAAATCGGCGGAGGCGAGCGCTTCTTCACCGACGATGGCGACCAAACGCCGCAGTTCGATGCCGCGGGCGTAAGCGGCATACAGCTGATTGGCCAGAGCGCTGTGATCTTTACGGGTTTTCCCTTCACCGATACCCGAGTTCATCAAACGGGAGAGGCAGGGTAACACATCGATCGGCGGGAAAATGCCACGACGATGAAGCGCACGGCTCAAAACGATTTGCCCCTCGGTAATGTATCCCGTCAAATCGGGAATGGGGTGCGTGATATCATCATCCGGCATCGTCAAAATCGGCAACTGCGTAATCGACCCCTTCGAGCCTTTGATTCGTCCCGCACGTTCATAGATACTCGCAAGGTCGGTATAAAGATAGCCGGGATAACCGCGACGCCCGGGCACCTCTTCGCGCGCGGTCGAAATCTCGCGCAGGGCTTCGCAGTAGTTCGTCATATCGGAAAGCACCACGAGCACCTGCATGTCGCAATCGAAGGCAAGGTACTCGGCGACCGTCAAAGCACAGCGCGGTGTCAAAATCCGCTCCACGGTCGGATCATCCGCCAAGTTCATGAAGAGCACGACGCGATCGAGAGCGCCCGACTCCTCGAAGGTTTTCACGAAATACGATGCCTCACGGTTGGTAATGCCCATGGCGGCGAAGACGATGGCGAATTCCTCGCCGCTGAGCACGCGCGCTTGCTTGACGATCAACGCGGCGAGCTCGTTTGCCGGCAAGCCGGAAGCGGTGAATATCGGAAGTTTTTGACCGCGCACCAGCGTGTTGAGACCGTCGATTGCCGAAATACCCGTCTCGATGAAATCTGCGGGCTGCTCACGCTGAGAGGGATTGATCGGCGCACCGTTGATATCGCGCCGCGCGACTCCTAAAATCGGCGCACCTCCGTCAATCGGCTTGCCGGTTCCATTCAACACGCGCCCGAGCAAATCGGGAGTGACCTCCATCTTGGCGACTTCGCCGAGAAAACGCACCGAAGCGATGTCGATGTCGATGCCGCTTGTCCCCTCGTACACCTGCACGACGGCGCGCATTCCATCGACTTCAAGTACCTTCCCGTGCCGAAACGTCCCATCCGAAAGCTTGATCTCGACTGTTTCGTCATAGGCGACTTCGGCCACATCCTCGACGACTATCAAGGGACCCGCCACCGAGCCGAGTGTGCGATAGTAGGTGGTCGAGAGAGCTGAGGGGACAACCGGTTTGCGACTCCGCTCAGTGGCGGTAACACTCGCCCCACTCTTGTCATTACCCATTATCAACCCACCTCCAACTCATCGAGCGAAGTTCGTATCTCAACGAATAGTTTTTCCGCATAGACTTCCGATTCCTCGGTGGGCAATGTTTTCATCCCCGCGATTTCGGCACGCAACGGTAAAACCAAAATACTCGAGAGCATGACTCCGCGCTCCATCGCCTTGACGGCATTGTCCGCATACACCATGATCAGGCGCAAAATCGTGTGCTGCTTCTTGATGGGGCAATAGGCGTCGACCTCGTCGAAAGCAAATTGCTGGAGAAAATCTTCTCGAATCATTCGCGAAAGTTCCAAATATATTTTCTCGGAATCGGGAAGCGCATCGGGGCCGACCAATTGGACGACCTCTTCAAGCTCGACTTCTTTTTGGAGGATGGACATGGCGCGCTCACGCGTCGCTTGCCAATCGGTGGCGACATGCTCCTCATACCATCCGGTGACTTGCGCCAAAAACAACGTGTAGCTTTTCGTCCAGCTGATTGCGGGAAAATGGCGTTTGTGGGCCAGATCGGTATCGAGCGCCCAAAAAGCCCCCGTGACACGCAACGAATTTTGCGTGATGGGCTCTGACATGTCACCACCGGCCGGAGACACCGCTCCCACCATCGTGACCGAGCCCTCACAGCGTTCGACTCTTTCAGCAGGCTCTTTCTCCGTATTGTCATGGGTGATTTCGCATACGTTCGCGCTCAACGGTACGACACGACCGCTTCGTTCGTAAAATGCGGCGAGTCGCGTCGCCAAATATGCGGGGTAGCCCTCCTCGCCCGGCATTTCTTCAAGCCGACCGGAAACCTCACGCAACGCTTCACCCCACCGCGAAGTCGAGTCGGCCATCATGGCGACCGAATAACCCATGTCGCGATAGTATTCGGCTATGGTGACACCGACATAGATGGACGCTTCACGGGCGGCCACCGGCATGTTCGACGTATTGGCTACCAGAACGGTACGCTGCATGAGCGGTTGTCCGGTCCGAGGATCCTCGAGCGCCGGAAACTCGGTGAGCACTTCAGTCATTTCATTTCCGCGCTCCCCGCACCCGACATAGACGATGATGTCGACGTCGGCCCACTTCGCAAGCGACTGCTGCGTAACCGTTTTACCGGTACCGAATCCTCCCGGGATGATCGCGTTGCCTCCCAACGCGATGGGAAATAACGTGTCGAGCACGCGCATGCCGGTGACAAACGGCACCGACGGATCGAGTTTTTTGACGAACGGACGGGATTTGCGCACCGGCCACCGATGCGAGAGCGTGAGGTCGATCCCCTCTTCGAGTTCGACGATTTTATCGTCAAGCGTGTATTCGCCCACTTGGGCGATGAAGGTGATTTTGCTTTTTTTCTGCAGAGGAGGAACCATTATTTTATGTACGAAGGCGCCCTCCGGTACCGAACCGAGCACCATACCACCCGAGATCTCATCGCCGATGGCGACAAGCGGAGTAAAACTCCATTTCTTCGCATGGTCGAGCGCTTGGACGCGAGCTCCGCGCTCGATGAAAGTGCCGGAAATGTCAGCCAACAGCTCGAGAGGACGCTGGATCCCGTCGAAAATCGAAGTGAGGAGACCGGGTCCGAGCTCGACGGTGAGAGGCGCGCGCGTCAACTCCACCGGCTCCCCCACACGCAGACCGGCGGTTTCCTCATAGACTTGGATAGTAGCTCGATCACCGTCAAGACGGATGACCTCTCCCATGAGACCGACATTGCCGACTCGCACGATATCGTACATGCGTGCGCCGGTCATCCGCTTCGCGCCGACGACCGGGCCGGTGATGCGTTCGATGAGGCCCGTGGCTGCAGTGTTTTCACCCCCCACTTCGCTCACTCCCTTCTCAAAGTAACGTCGAAACCGACGGCTCGACGGATTAGTCGTTTCAAGCGCTGCTGAAAGAGATCTTGCGTATCCAAGCTGTCACCGAGAGGCAACATGACGAGCACCGGACGATACAGTGTTTCAAGTTTACGGCTGAGACGCTCGTCGACTGCATCGGCGAGACGTTGGTCGAGAGCTATTATGCCGACCTCGTCCTCGTCGAGTATCGTCGATACGGCTGCGTGCGCCTCCTCGACCGACTCTGCGATTTCGACATCGATTCCCGCCAGTTTGAACCCGTCGGCAGTTTTACCGTCCGTTATGCAAACGAGTTTATACAAGAGCTATCTCCTCGCGAATCATGGAGTCGGGAATACCGTATGCCTTCGCATAGGCGATGATGCGAATATCAATCGTCTCATTTTCCAACGCAAGTAAGTAAGCAATCGGTAAGCCGACGCCGGCTAAATCGCGATGACCGATTTTGACCACCTTTCTCAGCGAGTAAAGATTGAGCGCGCGGTCGAGCTCGGAAAGCGAATCGGATATGAGATACTCGGCGATTTCGCTTCTGATCACTTTACGCAACGGTATTGTACCGAGCGCCCGCGCAAGGTCTTCAAGCGATGGCAATGCGGCGAGACGGGCGAACATTTTCGCATCGGTCACCGCGGTGCCGCCGATGAGAAAATAGCGAGCGGCTTCGTTTCGAGTGCCGAATGTTTCGTTCGAAACGATGACGCGTGCAAGCGTCATGATATTGCGAATATCGATTTTTTCGCGGATATATGTGTAGACGACGCTGTTGCGCCCTCTCCGATGGTCCAGCAAGCCGAGCGCCCACGCGAAATATGCCTGATCGAGGCTCGCCTCGAACTCAACGAGTGCCTCGGTTATAGCAAATCGCTCGGCGCCTAAGCGCAGTGCATTCGCATAGGGGAAGTTAAGCGTCGAGGCCAACGCCACAGCGTCTTGCAGACTTTTTTGCTTTGCCAGCATACTGAGCGCTTCACGTGAAATCACTATCCCCGCGCCTGAAAACGATGCGATAATCTCCTCGGGACTCGTCCCCGAATAAATGCCGCGCACCACGGTTTTGAGATCGGCAAAATCCCACTCACCGGCAATCGCATCGATAAGCCGTCGTTTGGCGGTGGTGTAAAATTTCGAAACCCACTCGAACTCATTTTGAAGAAACGAGTTGACTGCGAATCCCACTACCGAGGCTCCCGTTCGCGTCAGCGAATTTTCCTCGATATCGGACGCATACTTTGTGAATCCGAGATACACTCTCAGCTGTTCAAGACTCGCTTGTCCCATCATGTCATCGTAATCCGCCTGTTTGAACAAACGCGCACGGTGGGATCGCACGCGGGCATTGGCGTACTCGATGGTGGAGAGCGCGCTCTGAGAGATCATGAGTCCAATACCTGCCAAATTTCTTTCGCCCGGGCGTCTTTGACTCGGTCAAGCCGTGCTTCGAACGTGTTGTCGCGCATGATGCGACCATCGGCACTCGTGACCTTAATGCCACCGGTCGTGATGATATCTTGCATGATTTCGACATGTTGAACGCACTGCTGCTTGCTGCACCACTCCGAGTTCAAGACCTCGCCGTCGACCGGATCGACGTGAACGATCACGCTCTCTCCGAGACCGATGATTGCATCCTTGCATAAAGCACATATGATTTTTTGATAACCTTCAGTCGCCCTTATTTTTGTAAGTTCGACGCCTGCCTGTTCGACTACGTGTGCGTACGCTTTCGCTCTCACATCCGAAAGCGAACGGCCGTTTACAATCGACGCGCTATGCAATGCACGAACAGCCTCTCGCTCATCGCGCGAAACGGTCGAATCGACGAAACGTCTGCCCTCGGCCTCAGCCGATTTCCGCGTCTCATCGAGAAGTTTCTTTGCTTTTTCATCGGTGAGACGCAAAATTTCTGCAATCTCTTCTCTCGCCTGTTCCTCAATTGCAACCAAAATATTTTTGATTGCCATAGCCGCTCACCTCTAACCGACGATAATCAGTGCCGATACGAAACCGAGCAAAACGATAATCTCCGGGAGCGCTTGCAAGACAAGTAGCATGGCGCCTGCATCGGGATTCTCGGCAAGGGTGCCTGCGGCGGCGGATCCGATTTTCGCCTGCGCATAAGCAGCCCCCAAAGCCGAGGCGCCCATGGCGATTGCCGCCGAGAAATATTTTGCCACCTGCACCTTCGGATCTACGACGGTCGTGGTCGCCACAGCTGCCATGGCGACAACCGGTGCGGCAAACAACGCGAATGCCGTAAGTGCGACGAACTGCTTACCGCCCCGCAAAAAGTGCATGATTCGACTCATGATTGTTCATCCTTTCCCACATGTGCAAACGGTTTATAACTGACTTTTCCTGTTTCCAAAAACTTTCCGAAGAACTCCAAGAAAGTTAGACGCAACGCGTGAATCGAAGGGCTGAAACAAATGATGGCGAAATTGAGAACGTGCAAAATGAGGGCCAGGAAAATACCGGCCGCGTTCGGCATGGTGACGAAAGCCAATTTATTCGCCGCATCCGCCAACAGTGCGCCGACCAGCCCGATCGCCATGATACGAATATAGCTTGCGATATGAGAAACCGATTCCATCGTTTCGATGGCGCCCATTATGCCCCCGCCCGCAATGCTCACGATAAAACCGACGGCGAGCACGAAATAGATGAGATAGCTCACAATCGCCGCGCTTTCGGTACTCAGACCGGATGTCAGCACCGGCACGAACTTGAAGGTAACCATGGCTAAAACGGCAAACAAAATCACTAAAATACCGCTTTTTTCGATAGCTTCTTTCCGCTCTCCCATATGCCTATGGTTGACGACTCCCATTATCAAGCCGGCAACTATTTCGATGAATCCGATACTGATCGCCATCACCAACAGAGTCATCATCATGTCCGAAGACGTTCGGATGAACGGTAGACTGAAACTCGAGGTGATTTGTATCGGTTTGAGCGTGTTGAGGCCGGGGATATATTCGCTTGCCAAATTTCCGAAAAACTCGAAATAGAACACACCAAACACAATTGCCATGAGACCGCCGGGAGCAAGTACTCCGGTGAAGGCTTGGACGACTCCGTTCTTCGGATACTTCCATTTGAAGAAGAGGCAAAACCCCAAAAGGAGAAGCCCGTAGCCGACGTCTCCGACTATCATGCCGAATATGAACGGGAACGACATCGCGATAATGAACGAAGGATCGAAGGTGCCGTAAACCGGCTGTCCCCAAATACCGAGCGCGGCTTGAAACGGCTTGAATCTCGCCCCGTTTTCAAGTTCGACGGGCACCTTGCTGTATTCTTTGGTCTCAATGGGAATTTCATCGACGACAACACCGTTCGCCCATTTATCTTCGAGAAGTTTCTTGAGCTCAGGCAATTCGTCGCTCGGCACATAGCCGGCGATGACGAACGTATATGCCGTTTCCCCGAACTGTTCGATCGCCTCGAGTTGATGAATGCAATTGAGGATACCGTATGTCGTCTCGCACAATTTTTCGCGTTGGTTTTCTGCATAAAGAGCAAGTTCGATCTGCGCTTTATCGATCTTCTCGGGAAGGATTTCGATTCGTTCGTGAATCGCTCTCAGCGCTTCGCTGAAGGGGAGCTCTTCGAACGTGCCAGGCAATTTTATGTGGTTGACGTGCTCATCGGAAAGCGTCTGTCGAACAATCGGCGCATGCTCGTTATCGACGACGACGACGATTCCCAGCATTTCATCACCGAGTGATTTCACCACAGTCGTCGCAGCACCCTCCGATATTTTTTCCAACATATCGCGCAACTCATTTGCCGCCGCACGGAATCGCGCCTCGACGATTATCGCCGTCGAATACATGTCTTTGTCCCCGACGAGTTTCTTGACCGTCGGCTCGATTTTCACCAGAAGCGGTTCGTATTGCAAAAGTTCGGCCTGTTCCTCGCTGAGATCTTCGACTTTTTGCACAAGACCCGACGCCTCGGGTTCGGCCGCCGCGAAATATTCGTTCGCCTGCTTCGCCAAAGCGGCTATGCTTAACTTCTCTTCTCTCTCAAGCGAAGAGCAATTGCTGTCGATACCGGGATTACCGAAGAGATTTTTTATCAGTATTTGTCCCCGTGATTTAAGCGATCTGAGCTCGTCGAGCTCTTCTTCGGAGGTCTTGAAAAGTCGCATGGATTCAATCGGCATTTCACCTTTCGCTATCCCATCCGACAAATCGGTGAGATGCACCTTGCCGTATGTCTGCAGTTCTTCAAGCGCATCAAGGAAATACTTCTTCAAACCGATGATATAAACCTTCGACATGGGAACTAACATATCGAGTTCCTTCCATCGGCATCGGGGGCGACCGTTTGGTGCACCGCATAGGCGATCGCCTCATCGAAATGCCGGGCAAGATGTTTCGACATCTCGTCGCAGGCTTCGGTCCCGTGTCGCTGTAATTCTGCAATTTTTTGTTGAGTTTGTGTTTTGATATCCTGCGTTTTTTCGTCGGCCGTCAGGCGCGTACGTTTTTCGATCTCCGCAGTGATCGTCGGCACTTTCGCTTGAGCTCGCGTTACAACATCTTTGGCGCTCAGCTGCGCTTTTTCAATTTCGCGAGACGTTACCGACTCGACTTTAAGAATGCCCTCCAAAGCCGAGGCAGCCGTTTGACCGACTTTCTCATCCCGCATGGGTTTGCTCATACTACGCACCCCCCGGTGTTTGTAGTTTTATGTAGAGCCACGCAGACACATTATATATGTATTTGTGAAAAATATGACCGGTCGAACAACCTATAAATTTATTCTAAGGAATGATAACGAAGAGCAGAATCGAGAAGAAGCTCAACACGGTACCCGCCAATACCCAGAGATGCCAAACGGGGTGGAGATATTTCACTTTTTTCTGCACGTAAAAGACCGTGCCCACGGTATACGCGAGGCCCCCCGCAAAAAGCAGAGCAATACCCGTCTTCGGCAATGCCGCCACCAAGTCGCCGATGCTGAACACAATCATCCAGCCCATAACGAGATATACGAGCACCGACACCCACTTCGGCCGAAAAACCCAGAATGCTTCAAACGCAATTCCGACCGCCGCAAACGACCAGATGATTATCATGAAACGAACTCCGCTGTTGTTGCGCAAAGTGACGAGACAATAGGGCGTGTAGGTCCCGGCGATGAGGAGATAGATCGCTGCATGATCAAGTATTTTGAAGACTCGCTTCGCTTTCCCGTTCGTCAGACCGTGATACAACGTTGACGCGGTATATTCGAGAATGATGGAGAGTCCGTAAATTATCGCCGCTGCAATTTTGAAGCCGTCGCCCTGCAACCCCGCGAATACGAGCATGACGGCCAAGCCGGCTATACCGAAGATGACGCCGAGCCCATGAAGTACGCTACTGGCGATTTCCTCGCCCACCGAATACTGTTTGAGCACCTCGAACGTTCTTTTCGAGGACTCCTTTATGTTATTTGCCGTTTGCTTCATGCACCGATTATACCACCGCGCAAGCGTCGTGGCAGCGAGCTCCAGAAGTGAGACCGATGTCCTCCCCTTCGGCTACAATGTATTCAGTTGTAAACTACGAACTTGTTTTGAAAGGTCTTTCCATGCCGAGACCCATAAAATTCCTCCACGTCGCGGACACTCATCTCGGAGCCGGTTTTTCCAGCGTGACCTCGACCAGTACGGAACTCGGAAAAAAATTACGTGACGCGACGCTGTCCGCATTCGATAAAACCATCGATTATGCCTGCGAACATGAGGTCGATTTCGTTTGTTTCGCCGGCGATCTCTACGATGCGGATAGCGGAAATTTCCAAGCTCAATCCCACGTCGTCGAAGGTATCAAACGCCTCGACGATGTCGGAATACGCGCCTTTCTCGCCGCCGGTAACCATGATCCGCTCGGAGATACCGCACGATTGACTCTTCCGAAAAACGCCCATACGTTCCCGAGCGAGAGAGTCGAAGCAGTCGATATCGACATCGAAGGAGCGCAAAGCTGCACGGTTTATGGGCGTAGCTATCAAACCGCCGAGGAAACTTCGAACTTCGCCAAAGGATATCATCGGGGCCCGGAACAAAACGCCGTCGGCATTCTCCACACCAATGTCGCGCCCGATTCGACATCGGATCATTATGCCCGTTGCTCACTGCACGACCTTGTCGAAGCGGGCATGGATTATTGGGCGCTCGGGCATATACATCTCGAACAGATTCTCAATAAACAAAACCCCGCCGTCGTCTATCCCGGCAGCCCGCAGGCACTCAATATCAAAGAAGTCGGACGGCACGGATGTTACTTGGTGACACTCGACAAGGGGCACGCAACCTACTCTTGGCTCCCGACGGGGGTAATCGACTTCGTCCATGTCGAAATCGATATCGGTAAGTGCCAAAACATGGCGGAAGTCATTCAAGCCATCGAGCCCACAGTTCTAAAAACTTTCAACGAACGAGGCGAGGCGAAAGCCGTGCGACCCTCGATCGTCCGCTTGGTGCTCACCGGCACGCGGCAATTCAACGAATTGCTCGACCACGATGCACTCCTTTCTTCGAGTACGCAAGCGCTCAACGGAAGTTTGCCCGATATAACGCTCGACGACAAACTCATCGACCGCACCAAAGGGGATGTCCACAAATATTTTTCGGCGACAAGCAATCAGTTCATCGCCGATATCGTCGGCACGGAAGCATCGATTTTTTTCGCAGAGCCCTTCATAACGAAACATCTCAAGGGAAAGAAAATAGATCTCTCAACGCTCATGCCCGAACTCGTCGAAGAATTCGACAGTCCGGAAGCACATGAACGTTTATTTCTCGAAGCACAGGAATTGCTCTATCGTCATCTGATGGGAGAGAACGAGTAATGGCCTATTTGAAAAAACTTCATATAAAGAAGCTCGGTCAGATACAAGATGCCCGGCTCGATGATTTTTCTCCCGCGTTCAACATCATATACGGCTCCAACGGAACCGGTAAGACGACGGCACGCAACGCGATTCGATTCGCCCTCTTCGGGCTGCCAAGAAAAGGCTCAACCGAAAAACACACCGATCCGTCATATTGGGCGAAAAACTCGGCGGCGCGTGAAATTCGCGCGACCATCGAATCGAACAGCGGTCTCCATACCATCGCCCGAACGAGCCCCGACGGCAAAGTCGACGGTGGCGCCGAATACTCCTCCTCCGCTGCCGAAAGAGAATTCGAATCATACATCGGCGGAGTGAGCGAACAAGACTACAAGACCATCTGGAACATTTCCGAGTTCGATTTGGAGAACATTCTTCCCGGTAAAGGAAGCACCGTCATTTCCCGCCTCATATCCACCAGCTACGGGTTGACGAACAGCCCAACCGACGAGTTGGAAAAACTTCGGGGCGATATCATGCGTTTGGGCTTGGATAAAAAAACAGATGAGCTCTACAAAAAAGCAGAGCAGTTGACTCGGGTCAATGACGAACTCGCAAATTTACGAAAGAAATCCCGTGAGATTTACGACAACAGTCGCGCCATCGAAAAACTTGACGCCTCCGACAAAGATTTGGTGAAAAGAATCGCCGCAGAACAAGAACGATACACGCATGCCACTCGGATTCTCACGCAACTGGAAACTGCAGAAGCCGATTTAAAAAAATATTCCGTCGCTACGTCTGAAGTTGTGAAGAAACTCAAAAACCTCGAAGCTGAACGCAATGGAATAGAGCAAGAATGCCCGAAAAATATCCTCGGACTAAGCGACGCCATTCAAGACGCGGCCAAAGATGCCTCTCTCATTGAAGATCAGATGACCAACAGGGTACAGACGGAAGAAACCCTCTCGCAAATCGAAGACGATTTGGCCAAATACAAGGATATCCCCGACTTCCCGACAATAATCGATGCGGATTATCTTTCGTCCGAAGCAACGAGGCGAGCAGAAATCGTTCTCGATGCGCAGGAGACCGCAAATCGCGCACAGGTGCATCTCGCCTCCACAGAAAGCGAGCTTGCAGCGTGCAAAAAACGGCTCGAAGAAACCGACCCGCGTACGAACACACGAAAGACGATGTCGCTTAAAATCGCAATGGGCGTCACGATAATGCCGAGTGTACTCGCCGCACTCGCGTTGGTATTCCTCGCCCGGCAAACCATCGGAGGGCTGATTGCAGTAATACTTGGTTTAGTCGCCTTTGTTCTGATCGAAATCACATCTGCAAACCGTCTCCCCGAAGAAAACGATGGCGAAGGACGAGAAATAACAAGCAAAATTTCACAGCTCCACATGAATCTGATTACAGACAAAACGGACGCATTGAGCGCCGGTGAGGCGTCGGGCATGGTCATGCGCGCATGGACGGACTTCCTCAACGATAACTTTCCCGATCTTACGCAAGATGCTTCGCCCTCCGAAGTCCCACGCCTCATTGCAAAAATCACCGCTAAAGCAAAGCTTTTCCAAAAACGAGATGAAACACGATTGCAACTCAATCGTTACACGCGGGCAATCGATGCATGGGAGCAGAAAGTAATCGCTCTATGCACGCAGGTTTATGGCCTCGGACGCGAGGACACTATGCCTACAAAGGACATCGAACGCCTCTCTGAAAATCTTTCCGAAGCGAAACAATCCCAACGGGATCTCAGCGAAATCACCATAAAAATCGAAAGTGCAAGCGCTGCTCTCAAAGTCGCCACCGAAGGAGAAACGATTGCTTCGGCTACACGAAAAAGAGCCGCGCAGTTTCTTGAAAGCAACTTCGTCCCGCTCGTCGACGAGGACGAACCTCTGCCGCAACTCAAAGAGTTGAAAGTCGTTGCAGAAGCAGAAATTCGCAACCTGGAGGCACGGCATTCCGAACATTCTTCGGAATGCGGTCGACTCAAAGGCCTGGTGGAGGCGGCGGCCGAGGATGAAGCACTTCTTGAAAAAGAGAGTGAAAAAGCTGCGATTACGGCAAAAATCGCCATAATCGCCAAAGAATACCTGACCAAATCAATCGCATACTCGCTCCTTGATTCTGCAACTACGGAATACGAACAAAACCGTGTTCCCGTTGTGATCGAGAAAGCAAGTGAGGCGTTCTCACGCCTCACCGACAACTTGTACGTGCGAGTTTCCATCGATTCGAAAGCGAGCGAACCCGTCAAGGTTTTGAAAAACGACGGGGTCGAGCTTGTCGCCGAGCGTCTTTCACTCGGTACTTTGAACCAGCTTTACTTAGCCCTGCGGTTGGGTATCCTGCGCGCTCAGCCTGATTACGGAAGAAATTTGCCGATTGTTTTCGACGATGTGCTCGCAACCTTCGATCCCAAGCGTAAAATACTTGCACTTGTGGAGCTGACTCTTCTCGCGCAAAATCATCAAGTCCTCTACTTTACGAAGGATGAGCGGGAAACCGATCAGAAGTTCACCTCGAAATGGAAAGAGTTCAACCTCGAAGTTATAGAATAGGGAGTGACAATATCGCAACATGAGGGGCACGTTTGGAGTTTTAAAATGGCTGAAAACAACATCGAACAAAAATATACCGAGTACCACATCACGAGAGCCCAGCCGATAAGCAAAGAGTGTTTCGTCTGCGGCACTGACAACGAACTCGGTCTCCATGCACAGTTTCTTGAAACACGAGAGCATGAAATCGTCGGACTTTTCAATGCAATCAATGAACATCAGAGCTATCCCAATCGCATGCACGGCGGAATAACTTCGGCGATTCTCGATGAATTAATCGGACGCGCCATAAATATCGACGAGCTTGAAACATGGGGCGTCACCATCGAATTACAAGTAAAATATCGCAAACCGGTTCCCCTCGATACCGTCTTAATGGGGCGCGCACGAATCACCAACAATAAGTCCAGAGCTTTCGAGGGTTCGGGAGAAATCGTATTACCGGATGGAACCGTCGCCGCCGAAGCAACGGGTCGCTACGTCAAGCTCTCGGTGGAACGAATAGCCGGCAATGAGCTCGACGTGGAAAACGCTACCGTACCCGACTCCCGTCCCGTCCCGGAAACCGTGCTCTTTCCGGAAAAATAACTTCAGGAAAGAGCGATAAGCGCAATTGCGATAAGCGCCAAAAGTGCGCCCGCTATTTGATTGCGATTCAATTTTTCTTTATCTATTCCCCATGCCATCAGTATCGTCGGCACCGGATACAATGCGCCGACCACGGAAGCTACGGCCAATGCCCCCGACCGAACGGCGAACAGCTGCATCGAGTATGCCACGTCGAGGCTTATCGTCATTCCCACAATCGGTATGATACTCGCTGTCTGCACAAACATGTTCCCCGTCTGGATTTTTGCCGAAACCATCGCGGCGAGGGCCGCTACCGCGCCCAGTCCCAGCAAAGGCCAACAGCCACTTTCTCGCGGCGTTTGCGAAACCAAAATCATCGAGGTGGACAAACCTGCGCCCGCAAGCACCGTGTGCAGCCATACCCTCTTCGTCATGTCCCCCACGCGGCCAGTCAGCTCGAGGAGTTCCTCCCCTCCGTGCTTATGATAAGGAATCGTAAGAACGATTACGGCGCTTACCGCGATTACGATCCCCACAATGAGCGGGACGGTAAATAAATCCCCACGCAAAAGACCCCAAAAAGCCGGAACCAATGCGGAAAACAATGCCGTCACCGATGCGACGACGCCGACGACGCCGTCGGCCAAAGCCATGTAAAAAAAGTACAGCCCGAATACGATACAGAGGCCGGCCAATGCGCCATACCCCAAGGCCGAAAACGACGGAATCCCGGGAAACACGAACACTAAAACGATATAGCTTAAAAACGCCCAAAATTGTGAGGTCGCTGTCACATTGATTGATTTTTCACGACGACTGAGCGCGCCTCCGAAGTAATCGGAAACTCCGAATCCCAACGCGGAAAAGAATGCATAGAGTACGGTCATGTATTACCTCAAGATTGAAAGATTTATGATTAGTTCCGGGAGCTTTTCGGCCAATTCCACGAAAAAGTATTCGGGTTCGGTCCGATACGGTTATCGGAATCGAGGCCGTCGATGATGTTCACATCTTCATCACTCAAGGCGAAATCGAAGATGTCGATATTTTCAGCGATGCGTTCGGGATGGATTGATTTCGGCAGGACGACGATACCTTTTTGATGCGCCCAGCGTAACGCGACCTGACCGGCATTTTTAGAATATTTCCGCCCGATTTCCTGCAGTTCGGAAATATCGAACACTCCCCCGCGCATGAGGGGTGCCCACGCTTCCACTAAAATAGTATTGCTTTCGCAATAAGCAAGCAATTCTTTCCGAGAAAATTGTGGATGGAGCTCGATTTGGTTCACCATCGGAATAACCGAAGCGATTTTGGATAACTGCTCGAGATGTTCGATTTCAAAGTTACACACTCCGATAGCGCGCACCTTACCCGCCAGCAGCAAATGCTCCATGGCTTTCCACGTCGATTCCAGCTTTGCTTCGACCGGCCAATGGATGAGATACATATCGAGGTAATTGACTCCGAGCTTGAGCAAAGTCTCTTCACACGCAAAAATCGTGTGCGCATAGCCTTGCTGATCCTGCCACAACTTGCTCGTCACATACACACTGTCTCTCGAAAGATCCGACTCCCGTAAAGCTTGCCCCACCGACTCTTCGTTACCATAAAATGAAGCGGTATCTATATGACGATATCCTGCCTGTAGTGCTGCAAGCACGGCTTGGCGGGTATCTTCACCGGCAGATATCTTGTAGGTCCCGAAACCGACTGCGGGTATCTTCGCAGAATTCTCCAGAACGAATGTCGGACTGTCGTATTCCATCGCTTGCAGCATCGGATCGGCGATGAAAGAAGTCACACCTGTAAAGGCGTTGCTATTCATTTGAACGGGCGCCTTGCGCGAAATCCAGATGCCGGCCAGTACGCTTGCAACAAGCAAAAAGATTGGGAAGACTGCAAAATAGAGAGCGGCGGATGGGTTTGAAGCCGCATACACCGCGTAGTTCGCATACGCACTCATCACCGCGGTGCCGATCATCACCAACACGCCGTAACGCGCCCATCGAGATTGTCCCTTGAAATAGCGCTCGAAATTCCAACGCGCTTGGCCGTTGCGTAATGTCGAGACAAGCATCGACTCTCGTGCCCAGATCAGACGGTTTGCTTTAACACCGGCGTAAATACGAGCGATTGACATCAAAGTTTGCTGTGCAATCAATTGATATGACAATATTCTCACCGACTCGGGAGAGTCTTTGAAAAAGAGATACATCAAGATATAGGGAACGACATCGGATGCCAACGCAGCGAGCACCAAAGGCCAGATACCGTAAACGAGCCCCCAAAGGACAGGTTGGGAAAACGCTCCCCAGTTGAAAAACTCAAGCAACGATTCGGGATACTGTCCGATGCCGAAAGGCTTGGCGGCCACGGTTGCAGCGGCACTGTTCAAGTTCGATTGATTATGTTGATTCGAATTTTGCGACACGGCTCTACCTCGGTACGACTAAAAACGGAACTATCATTGCAATGCTGACACAAAATGCTGCGAATGAGTACACAATCGGCGGCATGAACGCTATGCCGATCCAAGAACGTTTCGAAAGTGCTTGGAAAAACCAGAACACCAGGGCATTGCCCACAAGAATGCAAAGCGCTTGTCCATACCAATTCAAAGAAGTAATCATCCTCATAATCAAAGGAAAGTCCACTGCCGGGATGCCGGCGTGCACGTACGCCCGCCAAAGCATCGGCGTGAATACGGCCGCGACCACCACCTCCGCAACGGTAAACACAAACGCTATTGCGTGTGCGATGAATACCGTGAGCGCATCGGCGTCTGTAAGCGTCGCCATGAGATTCGAGCGAGGCATTCCCATAATTTTATTTTGAATCGGCTGCTTAACCATAATCTCATCCAATCATCTTGTCTTCATTATAACGAAAGTTTTCACGCATGATGTCGGTATGACAAAAAAGTAGAACCCCCTATCGCTAGGAGGTTCTGTGGTACTAGGGATGCCACCGCCAAGTGGGAAGGGGGGGATACTCGGCGGCGGCTACAAGGGGGAAGCAAATTGGATGAAAACTACTGAATCGCCGAAAGAAGACCGGCAATCAATACAGCACCGGCAATAACTCCGAAAGTTCTCCAGTAATGCATCTTTCCTGCGCTGAAACTATCGTACATTTCGATCGCCACCTTTCTTGAGGTCGATTCGTTTGAAGGTAATTTCTTTTCTTTTAAACCAATGATAATAAGATTATCTGTAAAGATACATAACCTTTTTCTTGCGTATTGCATAAGTTTTACTTACTATTAAGTCATGCTGAATATAACTCGTTTGCAGCTACTGCGAGAAGTAGCGAATCGCAAGACTATCGCGGCGACCGCCGAAGCGTTCTTCATGACCCCGTCGGCAGTGAGCCAACAACTCTCCACACTTGAAAGAGAAGCCAAGGTTCCTCTTCTCGAGAAGGACGGACGTGGCGTAAAACTCACAAATGCGGGGCATCTCTTGGTAAAAAACTCCGAGGAAATATTCGCCGCGATCGAACGGGCGGAAGCCGAATTGGTCGATGCGAGGCACGGAATCACGGGTAATATCAGACTTTCCGCGTTCCCCACGACTGCACGTTGGTTGCTCGTACCTTCCGTCGTTCAACTTCGAGAACGGCATCCGAATCTCACTCTGCAAATTTCAGATCTCGAACCGGAAGAAGCCATCCCGATGCTGGGCGCCGGGGAACTCGACGTGGTCGTCTATTACGAGTGGAACGTACTTCCTTCGATTCCCATCGCGGGAGTTCGCACCTATGACCTCGTCACGGAAAGGGTGTATCTGGGGATTCCGAGCAAACATCCGCTCGCACTACAGAAAGAGCCGATTAAACTGGCCGACCTTGCCGACGAATTTTGGATCGTCGGGCGGGAGGCCACCTCCATGCTCCAGCTCGTGTTCGCGGCAACTGCGCAAGCGGGCTTTTCCCCACGCGCAACATTCCAGTCCATGGACTTCAAGGTCATCTTATCCGCGGTCGAGGCGGGACTTGGAATCGCCCTCATTCCGCCCCTTGCTTTCATCGGTGAAAAACACGATGTCGTCTACAAAACACTCGCCGACATGAACTTACACCGCACAGTGAAAGCGGCCGTAAGAAAAGGCAGCGAATACAGTCCTCTCATTTCGACTGTATTGGCTGCCCTGTCTGCTCAAGCTCGTGTCGTGCAAAAACGTTTGGATGGAATACCCGAAGAAATCGAAGATAACGTCACACCATAGATTTTTTGTAAGCGATAATCGTTTCTCTGTATTCGGGCATCGAAGTGCCGAGCATCTGAGTCGCTAAAATCGCCGCATTTTTCGCACCGTTTATCGCCACACACGCCACGGGAACTCCCGTCGGCATCTGGACCATCGAAAGCAAAGAATCAAGACCGCCCAAATCGCTCGTCTTCATCGGTAGCGCAATCACGGGAAGCGGCGTGTATGCGGCAACCACTCCGCCGAGATGGGCCGCTTTCCCTGCGGCGGCAATGAGCACCTTAATGCCGCGGTCTGCGGCGCCTTGCGCCCACGCGTGCACTTTCTCGGGGTCGCGGTGGGCACTTGCGATGATCATTTCATAGGGAACCCCGAGGTCTTCGAGTTGAGCGGCGCACTGTGACACCACTTCCTCATCCGACTTCGAGCCCATGATGATTCCTACAAGAGGTGCCTGTGTTATCATCGGTTATTCCTCTCCTGCTTCATCGACGGAATACGGGGTGCCGGCGCCGAACAAGAGCTTGCGCTCTTCACCGCTTATTGCGGCCCGCGCCGAGTCACGAACGTTGTTCACACCGATGAAGAATTGACGCATCATCGCGACGAGCAGATAGCGCCCTTTCGATGTGAGCGTGATTTCTTTTTCATCATATTTTTCAAACGCACCGACGGCACGCATGTAATTGATTTCGATGGCAAGACCTTTCTCGATCGGGACACCGAAATCACGCTTGAATGCCTCTCGGTCGAGACTGAGTCCGAACAGTTGCATCAGGAACCGATAGCGCATGAGATCATGCTTGGTGAACACGCGTTTTTGCATGATACTCGGCAGGCCCTCTTCAACCCTTTCGCCATACATCTTCAAAGAAAATGAATTGACGAACAGCGTTCCGTTGACAAAGCTCATCGCGCCGGAGCCGATACCGATGTATTCCTCATAATCGACGATGTATTCGTCAATCATACCGCCACCGGTTCGAGAAAACGTCCAAGCGCTTGCCGGCGTGAATTTATCGCTGAGCCCCTCGGTGATCATCTGATAATACCGAGCTTCTCGGGCGTAGTCGACTTTCCCGACAGTCCGCTTAAGCGACTCTTCAACCGCCGGTGAAGCCATCAGAGGATAAAACGTCGTTTGATTGCAGCCGGTTTCTTTGATGATCTCGAGATCATGTGCCAACATTTCGGGGGTTTGCGTCGGGAAGTTGAAAATCATATCGACATTCATCGAGGGAAAAGCCCCTTCGATGGACTTGAGGCGCTTGACGATTTCTTCCGCCGATCCGTACTTTTTGAAACGATCCATCTGCTTGAGCAAACCGTCATCGAAACTTTGGACGCCGACGCTGAACCGATCGATTCGCCCCTGCAACGGCTCGATCCATTTCGGATGGAGGTGGTTGGGGTTCGTTTCGGCGGAGACCTCTTTAATGGAAAAAAGCTCCTTGGCCATGTCGATGGTTTTCACCAGTTCTTCGATATTGATTGTGGGAGTTCCGCCACCGATGTAAAGAGATTCGAAATCGTATCCGGCTTCGGAAACGATTTTCATCTCGGTGCGTAAGTGTTTGAAATAACGAACTGCGCGTTCCTCGTTGTAAGGGAATCGATTAAACGAGCAGTACGGGCACAAACTTTCGCAGAAAGGAATATGCACATACAGCATATAGGTCCGTCCGGGAACCGGCTTCGGATACGCGATGACATCTGCCGGTTCCAACATGAGCAACCGTTGATTTTCTTTACGCATGACACCAGAAATCAGTCTTTCCGCAAGCACTTAAAGCTCCTTTCGAGGAGTAAGCGCTTTTTGCCCGATATCCCTGCGGTAAAAAGCCCCATCGAATGTAATCTCTTTCACGGCGCGGTAAACCTTGTCGATCGCCTCTTCGAAGCTCGGCGCAAGAGCGGTGACATTGAGAACGCGCCCGCCCGAGGTAACGAGGCGCCCTTTTGCATCCACGGCGGTACCGGCTTGGAAAACCGAAACATCTTCGATTTCCTCGGCGCAGTCGATTCCGGTGATTTCGAATCCTTTTTCAATCGAGGCGGGATACCCCTTCGAAGCCATGACGACGCTGACCCCTTCAAGCATATCCCAGCGCAAGTTCACACTGGCCAAATCGCCGGAGGCGACCGCCAGCAAGACCTCCACCAAGTCCGTTTTCAAACGAGGGAGAAGGACCTGCGTCTCCGGATCTCCGAAACGAACATTGAATTCGAGAACTTTCGGTCCTTCTTCGGTCAGCATGAACCCACCATACAGAACCCCGCGAAAATCGATACCTTCTGCAACAAGCGCATCGGCGACTCTTTGCATCATATCGAGCATCGAAAGATACTCGTCGCGATACAGTAGCGGCAGAGGCGAATACACGCCCATTCCTCCCGTATTCGGACCGGTATCACCCTCTCCGACCCGTTTGTGATCTTGTGCGGGAGCGAGAGGAACCATCGTATTGCCCTCGATGAACGCGAGAAGCGAGCACTCCGGCCCGGAAAGGTATTCTTCGAGAACGACCGTATCGCCGGCCTTTCCGAAACGACCGTCGAAACACTCCTCGAGAGCACTTCGTGCAGTCTCGATGTCTTCGGCGACGGTCACGCCTTTCCCACCGGCGAGTCCGTCGGCTTTGATGACAATGGGCGCACCCATTTTTTCGAGAGTCTCGAACGCTTTTTCCGACTCATGGGAAGTGAAAACATGATAGGCCGCCGTAGGAATGTGATGCCGAACCATGAAATCTTTTGAAAACGCTTTGCTTCCTTCAAGCCGTGCACCGCTGGCACCCGGTCCGAAGGCGAGAATCCCCGCAGCGCGAACGGCATCCGCCACACCGGCAACCAAGGGAGCTTCGGGGCCTATTACCACGAGTCCGATAGTATGCTCCCGCGCAAAATCGACGACTTGCTCGGGATTTTCCCCGTCGATTTCGACGTTGACCGTCTTAGGTTCACTCGCAGTCCCACCGTTACCGGGGGCGACATAAATGAGCGTGCTGAGCTCGGATTCGGCGAGATAACGCACGATTGCATGCTCACGTCCGCCGGCGCCGATAACCAAAATGTTCATTGAGAGGATCCCCATTTCGCTAGTGAGCGTGATGTAATATCTACTCATTGTACCGAACACGTACTCATTGTACCGAACAGGTTGGACAAAACCACCGTCGCTCTTTGATAATCATAAAAGAAGAACATTTTCTCCGTGTGAACGGTATGCCGTTCTTCGAAAGGCCCATTTCGTTAAGAAAACATCTTCAAGTTTTGCAGAAAAAAGAGAGCCGATCAGGCTCTCTTTTCCCACTGTTTATTCCAACCGTCCACACCAGAAGCATGCCCGCTTTCGCCTAAGGGCGATCGGGCCAATGGCGCATAATCGTCTGCTCGCGACTCGGTCCGACGGCAATCATCGATACCGGCACGCCAGCGAGCTCCTCAATGAAGTTCACATAATTTTTTGCGGCTTCGGGCAATTCCTCGAATGTTCTACAGCCCGTGATATCGCACTTCCAGCCGGGGACCTCTTCGTAAACGGGTTTCGCGTGGTGAAACGCCGATTGATGACCGGGAACGGTTTTGTAAATTTTTCCAAGATGTTCATACGCCACGCAGACCTTGATCATTTCAAACTCAGAGAGCACATCGAGCTTCGTCAAAATCAAATCCGTCAAGCCGTTGACTTCGACCGCGTAACGAACGATAACCGCATCGTACCATCCCGCACGCCGTTTGCGTCCCGTGGTTACGCCGAATTCATGTCCCACGGAAATCAGCGTATCGCCGTCCTCGTCATAAAGTTCGGTCGGAAACGGTCCCGAACCGACTCTCGTGATATAGGCTTTCGCGATGCCAAGAACTCGATCGATTTTCGTAGGCCCGACGCCTGAACCAGTCGTCGCTCCCCCCGCGGTCGAGTTCGACGACGTCACAAACGGATAGGTGCCGTGATCGATATCGAGCAGAGTGCCTTGCGCTCCCTCGAACAAAACCTCTTCCCCGTTATCGAGAGCCTTGTTGAGCAAAGAGCTTATCTCTGTGATGAAGGGCTTGAGACGCTCCGCATATCCAAGGTATTCCTCTGCGATTTCATCGACCGTATAGGTCGGGAGGCCGTAGATTTTCTCGAGAATCTCATTTTTTTCAACGAGCGCTGCCTCGAGTTTTTCACGGAAAATCGATCGATCGAAAAGATCTTGCATACGGATACCCATTCGGGATGCTTTGTCTTGATACGCAGGTCCGATTCCCCGATGCGTCGTTCCTATTTCATTCTTTCCGAGACGTCGCTCGCTGGCTCCGTCGAGATCGCGATGATAGGGCATGATGAGGTGCGCGTTGGCCGAAATGAGTAGGCGTCGCGTAGAGAGCCCTTTCGATTCGACCATATCCATTTCATCGAGAAGAACCTTGGGATCGATTACACAGCCGTTGGCTATGATCGGTGTGATATTGGGATACATGATTCCGCTCGGAACAAGATGGAGTTCGAGCGTCTGTCCATCCACCACGACCGTGTGACCGGCGTTGTTTCCCCCTTGATAGCGAACGACATAACCGAACCGATCTGAAATCAAATCGGTTATTTTGCCCTTCCCTTCATCGCCCCACTGAGCACCGACGAGTACGACTCCTGACATTAAAGGCTCCTCCACTGTTGTGTCATCGTAATTTCCGATGCGCCGAGTCCGTCGACACACCGATGGTTCAACTTATGTAGGTCACTCTCCGCCCCCGGCGGCATGGCTCGACGCCGCGGACAAGAACTTAGTATACATATCTCTGAAGATTAATTTAACGGTTCCGGTGCTACCGTTACGATGTTTGGCAACAATTAGGTGCGCTTCGCCCCTCTCAAGCGTCCTATCCGGGTCTTCGCGATCGGGATCGGTGTTGCGATCGATGAACATGACGATATCGGCGTCTTGCTCGATGGCACCTGATTCACGAAGGTCGGACAGTTGCGGTCGCATGCCTTTACGGGATTCGACCGCACGGGAAAGCTGCGAAAGAGCGATGATGGGAACTCCGAGATCTTTCGCAAGGATTTTCAAGCCTCGGGAGATTTCTGCGATTTCGACTTGTCGAGATTCGGAGTTACGACGCGACGGCTGCATCAATTGCAGATAGTCGACGACGATGAGACCTTTTTTCTCTCTTCCGTCGATACCCTTGAACTGGCGACGCGCCTTGGCGCGAAGCTCCGTGATATTGAGCGCCGGCGAGTCATCGATGGAAATGTTAAATCCCGACAGTTTATCCATCGCGCTGACAATCCCCTCCCACTGGGAGTCGGGCAGGTTCCCCGAGCGAACACTCGAGAGATTGACAAGAGCTTCGGAACACAGAATACGTTGGGTGAGATCTTCGATTCCCATTTCGAGCGAGAACACGGCAACTTGGACTCCGGCCCGTGCAGCCCCGACGGCCATGTTGAGCGCAAGCGCCGTTTTTCCGACTGCCGGTCGTGCCGCAATTATCACAAGATCACCACCGCGAAATCCCGATGTGAGACGATCGAGATCTTTGAAGCCCGTCGGCACACCGACGACGGCCCCTTTATTTTCCACCAGTTCTTCAAGCCGTTCCATTGCCGGCATGAGTTGTGAATTAAGCGTCCGGAAATCATTTTTGATACGCGTCTGGGTAACATCGAAAATCGCTTTTTCCGAAGTTCCGACCGACTCGGCAATATCGTCGGGGGCATCGTATGCAAGAGATACGATCTGCGAACCGGCGGTGATTAACTTACGATATGTGGATAACCTCGAGATGATCTCGACGTACGTTTCCCAGAATGCGGTCGTCGGCGTGGCGCCTAAAAGTTCAAGCAAGTACACCTGCCCGCCGATCGCTTCAAGCTTCTTTTGACTTGCAAGCTTATCGGCCAGTGAAAGATGGTCGAAGTTCACGTTACTCGAAAGCAAATCCTGCATTGCGGAAAAAATCGTACTATGTGCCGGTCTGTAAAAATCATCCGAGGTCAGAAGCCCGGAAACTTCAGTTTGAATCTCCGACGAAAGCAACATGGCCCCGAGCAATGCCTGCTCGGCCTCGATATTATGCGGAGGAATACGCCCTCCGAATGTCTTCCTATTATTTTCCGGCATAATGCTCCCTACACGATGAAACTTATCACATTACATAGTACTTGAAAGAGAATGAACCCTATAAAAGTTGTACACAGGCAGCGTGCCGACAAACCTGCAGGTACCTAAGTTTTCCACAGTATCCACAATTGTTCGAAATTCTTATCTCCCACCGACATGAAAAAGAGCGCACCCGACGGTGCGCTCTTTTCAAAGCGAAATCAAATGAAACTGAAGTACCCTAGTTCTCCTCGACGACGACTGTCTCGACTTCGACAACCTCATTCGTGGTTTCATCTACGGTTACTTCGACTTCGACGGCAACGTCGCTTGCACCTTCGACAACCGCCTCGGCGATGGCCTCATCGGCAGCGACTTCGGCGACTTTTACGGCCGCCTCGGATACGACGCTCACGACGATTTGGGCCTTGATGTCACGATATACCGAAATCTCGGCATCATGATCACCGAGTTCCTTAATATGCCCGTGGGTTTCGATTTTTCGACGATCGACTTCGACTCCGAATTGCTCGGCGATTGCAGCTGCAATCATCTGAGCGGTTATCGAACCGAACAAGCGTCCTTCATCTCCGACTTTTGCCGCGATTACAACGGTCTTACCGTCGAGATTCGATGCATAGGAACTCGCACCGGTTAAACGTCCGGTTTCACGCTTCGTAATATTGTGCATACGGTGCTCAAGCTGCTTCATGTTACCTGGAGTTGCCGAAATAGCAATCCCGCGAGGAAGCAGATAGTTAACTGCGAATCCGCGAGCGACATCAATGACGTCACCCTCGCCTCCGCGGCCCTTGAGCTCTTGTGTCAAAATGACCTTCATTGCTCTTTCTCCTTCTTTGGCGGATTATCTACCGCGACCGACGCGGCCGCTGATTACAGATACAGTGTAGGGAACAAGCGCCATTTCACGCGAGCGCTTAATTGCCATAGCAAGCTCATGCTGATGTTGCGTGCAAGTACCGGTAACGCGACGTGGCTTGATTTTGCCACGATCCGTCATGAATTTGCGAAGCATCTGCGTGTCTTTGTAGTCGATGTACTCAGTGTGATCTTTGCAGAACTGACAATACTTACGACGTGGTTTACGGTTAAACTCTGCTGCTGACATGTCTTGACCTCCTTTTCGCTAACTAAGCGGGGGTGGCATCACCTGTGAAGATGATGTGATGGTTAACTAAAATGGAATATCTTGTGAGAGAACATCTGCGCTCGGTGCAGGCGATGCCGGTGCGCTATAACGTGCGCTTCCGCCGTCGGAATCTGCATTACGCGGAGTCATAAACTCGACATCGTCTGCGACAATCTCGACTTTGCTGCGCTTATCGCCCTCTTTCGTCTGCCATGAACTCCAGCGCAAACGTCCGGAAACAACTATTTTGGTTCCTTTTGTGAGAAAACGAGAAAGCGACTCACCGCGAGCGCCCCAAACAACGACGTCGAAGAAATTGGGAACATCTTCCCAAGTTCCGGTCTCATTGTTCTTTTTGCGATCGTTTACTGCAATCCCCATCTGCAAAACAGGCGTGGTGCCCGCCATGCGCAGTTCGGGATCGCGGGTAAGATTTCCGCTGACTACCACTTTATTGATACTCATATTCAACAACCACCTAACTACCGATATGCATGGATTACTTTCCATGCTGACCTTTGACTTGTTCTTCTATTTCTTGTCGTCACGACGCACGATCATGAAACGAACTACTGCGTCAGAAATTCGCAGTACGCGGTCTATCTCGGCAATCTCGGTTGGTTCGTTGTGGAACTCGACCAATGTGTAGTACGCATCGGTGAATTTGTCGATTTCATAAGCAAGCTTGCGCTTGCCCCAATCGTCGGCATTATCCAAAACTCCACCGTTTGCAACTACCAGCGCCTGTGCACGCTCATTAAAAGCGGCACGCGCCTCGTCGTCGAGGTTAGGTTTGAGCATAAGCAATAATTCATAGGCCTTCACTTTATCACCTCCCCTGGGCAAAATGGCTTTGGGACCGTGAAGGCAATACCCAAAGCAGGATGTGAGTCCGACAATTGTATCATCGGTGAGCCCGTACTGCAAGGCGCTCAAACTTACCGATGAGATCGAACTTTTCGTCAATCACTTTAACGACCCGAACCCCCGCGAAGGTCAGAGAGAGACCGATGAGAAAAATACAAACCGCCAGCTGCCCGGTGGACAGCGATGGAACCATGATGCCATCGTGAACACGTATCACCTTTACCGAATCGACACTTTTCGGCCCTGCTGCACCGAGAAGCGCAGATGCTGTGACGCCGGCCTTTTCCTCTTCGAGGAGTATAGCGTGCGCCACGGACACTTCTCCGTGAGAATCCATAACACTCGACAGAGCATCGCTTGACATATGCGCGCTCAGTTCGACTTGCGATTCCGTCGATGGTACCGTACCGTTTGACTTAACTTGCGGCACACCGGCAGCGGCCGCCTCGACATGGCCGAACGCTGGTGCAACTGCGCTCGCGCTCTCCGTGACTTTCACCTGCGCCGGCGCTTCGTCGTCGGAGGCACTTTTCACCGTTTCACGGGACAAAACCGCCGAGACGAGACTCGCAGGATCGACATACTTGCCTGCCACGCGCATGCTGATATGCACATGGGTACTCGAAGATGAAGGATCGCCGGCCGCCGCCACCACGCCGACGGTATCGCCTTTCGACAACACATCGCCGGCCTCGACTCCGGTACCGGCAAGAGGACTCAAAGTGACGAGATGTCCCTCTTGCGTTTTGACGGTAACTGCCACGATGCCGAGCCCGGCCACCGACCCCGGCACCCGCCCGACGAAAGACACGACTCCCGGCACGGGAGAAAGAATCGTCTCCCCGACCTCGGTCCTGACATCCATGCCCGAATGTTGTTTGTTCTCGACACCGTAAAGAGCGCCGAACTCCCGAACAATCGTCAATGATCGAGCCCCGTATGCTCCGTATGCCGCGGAGGCGAACGGACCTGTCGATATTGCAGCGAAAAACACCGACACGAAAATCGTATAGACGATGAGACGGCGATACGACAGCCCTGTTCGCTCTGAGAAAATTTTTGTCCTGAATGCCTGCATAGTCGGTTTGAACATTTGAAACTACCTCCACACTTTAAAGAAGATGCACCCACAATATCGTGAGCGCATTAGCCGTCTTTAAAAAAGGTATTAAATATGTGTTACGAAATGATGAGCACTAACGGTTCATGAACACCGCGAGTTGTTCTTTTAAGAAACGACGCCTGTTAATGGCCAACATCGCCAAAGCGAGCATCACCAAGAAAATCGCACTGATGAGTTTCCATGCATACACTTTATGCGTTATCGTCTTCCCGCTTTGCACGATTTCAATCTTGGTCGCATGTATGTCCATATCGCCACCGTGTTCGGCACATGCCGCGTTAAACGTTCCGGTGATTCGAACGATATCACCATTTTGTTTGTAGCGTCCGTAGTGTTCGATCGCCTTTGTAAGCGAGGCGGGTTCGACCCATATCGCCATTCCCGAATTGTAGCCGTTGAAACCTCCGCCGGCTTCAACCCCACGGGTCATATAAGCATCATCGTTGAGATGAATCCAAGCGCCCTTCATACCCTGCCCGGCGTTGCGCACCATACGTTCCCCGACGGCCTCGCCGGTGAATTCAATCACCTTACCATTGAATTTTTTAGGGGTCTCAATGAGTGCCGAGCTGGAATATTTGTTCGGATTTATCCATCCCGATCCGGCGACACCGGGTTTTCTCACGATAAAGAATACCAATAGAATTGCGGCGACAACCATAAAAACGATGGCAATCTCTAGAACAACTCTTTTTCTCGCCTTAGTCCAACGCATTTATTTTCCTTTGAATACAGCGATGAGATGAGCTCCCACCGCAAAGACACTGACGAATTCCAAACGTCCGACCCACATGAAGACGATGTAGCCGACTTTCATGACCTCGGGCATCGACGGAGAAGTGATCCCGCAACTCAAACCGGTGTTCGAGACAGCCGACACCCCTTCGAACAACGCTTGTAAGAAATCATAGCCGCACAAAAGACCGAGTACCGCCGCGAATAGATAGGTGACGAGAAACATCAAAACAATCGTACTGGTCCCTTTGATAAGCTCATCGGTAAGATTGCTATCCTTGATGTGATGATATTTCGTACGCATAATCGCATTTTCCGGCATAACCGTCTGCTTGACGTCCTGCACGAAAGATTTGAACATTATGCCGACTCGAATGCCTTTGATTCCTCCGCCCGTAGAGCACGCCGAGGCGCCGATCATCATGGCAAGCGTGATTGCCACAAGACCTATCGGCCCCCACTGTGTGACAAATGCACGCGCATACACAATTGATACACCGGTTGTCGTAGCACCCGAAATAATCGTATACAGCGTTTTTCGAGCCAATGCCATTGCATTCGGATAGACTCCCGCGCGCATAAGTCCGACCATTGCAAGGACGGAAAATACGATTATCCCCGTGGTAAAGCTCTGAATTTCAATATTCTTATATATTTCCTTACGCTTCCCGGTCCATATCGCCCAGTGCAAAGCGAAGTTCATCGAACCGGCGACCATGATGACTATGGTAACCACTTCCTGAATGAGCGAATGATAGTAGAAAGTGTTGTACGACATCGCGGCGAAGCCGCCGGTCGACCACTCGCCCATGAACGCCCACATTGCCATGAAAAATGCCCGAACCGGTGCAATCCCCAAAAACATATTCACGAGGGAAAGCACAAGTGTTCCGACGCCGAGGTAGACGATTGAAACAAGCCATATCGCACGAGCCGTTTGAATGACGTTGGGGAGGAGCCGTTCATCTTTACCTTCGCCGACATACATTTTATACGCGCCCGCGGTGCCCTTGAACAAGAATGTCAATGCGATGACGACGATTCCTTGACCCCCGGCGTACGTGATGAGATGCCGCCACATGTTCAGCGCATAACTCACATGATCGAGATCTTGCACGAGCAGAAGCCCCGTCGTGGTAAAACCGCTCATCGTATCGAAACAAGCATCCAAGAAACTCTTGTAGTGCCCCGACAACCAGTACGGCACTGCGGCCAGCATGACCGCCCAAATCCACGACCCCGCCGAAACAACGAGTCCCTCGCCCCAGTTCAGGTCCTTATCGGTACGAAAGAGTGCTTGCGCGCCGAGGCCGATGACCATGCTGAGGGCGCAACCTATGACGAAGTCGAAAAATGCGCTATACTCTCGCATCACCAACGCGGTGACCATGGGAATAATCATCAGGAGGCCGACCCCTGTGATAATTTTGCCGCTATATTTTCCGATTACTCGGTAACTGCTTCGCGCAGGTCGTAAGATCACTGGTATACTCTCATCCGCTCGTTACCGATATAGCGCAAACGCGATTACAGCCATCAAAATACCTGCTGCGAACAACAACAACACGTACAAGGCTTCGGTGGCCATCCCCGCAAAATAGTGTTCCCAATTTTCACGCGCCGTCAGCGCCGGAAAGCCGACGTGCTTGCGCGCTTGGGTGTTCACCACTTCTTCTCGTGTCCGCTTTTTGTCGGTGTCGGGAGTCATAGCCTATTCGCCTCGCAACACTCGAGCGAGAGCGATTTCTTGCTTCGGATCGGCAATTGCGATTACGATATCACCGCAAGAAAGAACTGTTTCAGGAGTGACGATATCGACATCGTCGGATTCGCTATGCACGACGGCGACGAGTTTGACGTTCGCCGGAAGTTTGATTTGGCCGACTCGCTTATTGCTTACGCGACATATTCCTTCATCGGATGAAAGTTCGATTTCCACAAGCGCGAGGTTCCCTTGACGCAACGTGCGCAGAGTGTGTAAATCTCCGATTGTCGCTTCCTCTTCGATGAGGTTGCTGATAACCATCGTGGAAGATATCGCCTCTATGCCGAGTTTGGCGAAAATCTGTTGGTTTTTCGGACTGTTCACACGCGAGATCGCCCGAGGCACATCGAAGGAAAGACGAGCCAGTTGACATGAGACCAAGTTGTCGTCATCTTCTCCGGTCACTGCGACGAAAATATCGGCACGAGCCACTCCCGCCTCATCGAGAACGCGAGCATCGCAACCGTCACCGAGTATTACGATGCACCCTTTGTCGCAAAGTTCGTTGGCGAGTCGCTCGGCCACCTCGGGTCGCTTTTCGACAATGGCCACCGTATGTTTTTTATCAATAAGTGTATTGGCAAGGGCCAAGGCTACTTTTCCTCCACCGTTCAAGACGATATACATCGCTTAATCCTCCATATATTTCTTGAGTTTACGCACGGAATCCGCAGAAACCGCCACACGGAGAATATCTCCTTTTTCAAGCGTACTTTCGTGCGTCGGAATGAACGTATGATTGCCGCGTCGCACAACCGATGGAAGCACCTTGCCCTCGACCTCGATTGACCGAACCAATGTACCGATGAAGCGATCGGCTACTTTGAACACGAAGATCTCGACATCCCCGAAACTTTTGATATGGGTCTCCTTGGAAGATACCACTTTGTCAAAGATCGCTTCGGCGACGAGATTCGTACCGCAAACGTAATCGAGCTCGAGCCGCTCGTAAGTGGCAGTGCGCTCGGGATTATAGAGTCTGGTTACGACATTTTCCACACCGAAAATGTAGGTGGCGACCTGAGTTGCCATTACGTTGGTGTTATCTAAATCCGTCACCGCACAAAAATAGTCGCAATCTTCAATGCCAGCGGTAAGCAAGATGTCTTCATCGAAGCCCAATCCCTTTATCGTCACGCCATTAAAGGTTCCTCCCAGTTGCGAAAAAGCATCCTCGTTTTTATCGATGACGGTGACGTTGTTGCCCTGCTCGGAAAGCATGGTCGCAAGCTGCGCGCCGACTCGCCCGCAACCGACTACGATGATGTTCATAGTGCTCCTCTACGACATAAAAGACATGCAACGGTATTTCGGTCGAAATCACAAGAAAATCACAAGCCACAGAATGATAGACCTTTACCTGAGGAAAATCAAAATAAATATTTGCCGATGGTGAATACCTGCAAATTTCGCTCAAAAAATCAAAATGCCACCCGTGAGGTGGCATTAAGGATGCAACCCGAAGGTTGCACTGTGTCATTTTAAACTATTTCTTTGAAGGGAGAATCTTGCAGATCGTGGTACCGCAGGTCGGACAAGTACCCTTCGCCATCGGACGACCATTCTTCATGGTTGTCTCCTGAGGATTCTGCATCTCCTTTTTCGCCTTGCACTTTACGCAATATGCTTCTGCCATGTGCACACACCTCCAAATGCTCAATTTACCTGATTGTTCCCTGAACCGGGCCAATCCTTACAACATAATATATCTTGCCCGGTAGCCTGTTTTATGGCTACGCCTCGACTCGACGACCATTAGTTTACACTAAATCGAACTTTTTCAACACGCTTTTATATCCCAGCCCCACGAATACATACATTATGCCGATTGCCGCGGTAACGCTCGCCCAGATTGCCGCGGTGAGAATCCAAAATTTCAAAGGGAAGGTCATGATAAGGAGAGACTCGGCGGGAAACGCCCAGTTCCCCTGCGGAAACAAAACCGAATGCATCGCCTCGAACAATGCCGAAAAGTCGAAGAACCCGGCTACCGCACTCATCCCGATTATAATAGCGACGCCGACGCCCGCCAAAAGGCATGCACCAAATACGACGGCTTGCTTTTTCCTTATGATGCAGAGTGCCAAAACGACAAGCGATATCACAAGTGAAAACGCCACGACGCCCATCCAGCCGACCATCACCTTTTCGACATCCTCTAAGTGGCCCACAGATGCCGCATCATAGCCACTGAGACCGGTCTTATCGCGAGGGAGTGCAACGGCATGGCTACCGAGCACGAATCGGCGCGTCTGCTCGGCGGTGGCCCGATACTGCACAAGTTGGGCGTCATTATAAAGAGGCGTGATGTCTTCAAGCGCGGTCGAAGTCGAAACCTCATCGGCATAGGGGTGCGATTCGTCGATGCTCCATCTGACGGCAGGTGCACTCACGGCACATAAAAAACCGAGACCGAGTGCGCAAATCAGCAACAGGAGCGCATAGAGCTTACTCATCGAGATAGCGCGAAATGGTTTCGAGCGGCTCATCGCCTAAGCCGATGAAGGGAACATCCTCGTCGACGCAGTCGGAAAAAGCGACCACAGTGTTTCCTCCTTGCGATATCGCTGAAACGAGCGCCTCGTCTGCACGCTCGAGAAGTACGCCCGACTCGAGGGCATCTTGGGGCAATCCCGCGAATCCGATCGATGCCGTGACCGAGATCCCCTCGTAATCGATCTCGGCGATACTTTGCAAAACGGTTCTGAGCAACAAGCCGACGTCCTCGACCGTGGGCTGACCGTCATGGGCATGCGCATTTTCATTAAAGAAAATCGCGAATTCTTCACCGCTGATGCGCGCGACGAGATTCGGTGTCACTGCAATCTTTGCAAATTTTCCGACATCAGACTGGATAGCCCGGGCGATTTTTCCCAGTATCGCATCGCCGGTGCCGATTCCGAATATCTTGTTGACTCGAGAAAAATTATCGATGTCTATGAGAGCGACGAACACCGCGCGCTGATCGTGGAGGGCGCGAACCGATTCCATTTCGAGAGCGCGCTTGAAGTACTCCCGCGAAAACAACCCCGTGAGCTCATCGAGTATGGCGATATTGCGAGACTTTGCGAGTTTATTGCGAAACGGCGTGAGAAGTCGCGTGGCGACGAGCGCGGTACCGATCAGCACCGTCACCTGCCACAAATAGCGGAGGAGCACATAGTCGACCACTTGCCAGCTGTGCCCGCTGCTCAGCGGGATTGACACATGAGGTAGGATGCCGAAGAAATTGCCCCATTCGATACATCCGAGCAAAACGATAAGCCCCAGCGCCAGCCACCATGCATCGGTTTTTCGCGGTGCAATCGCAGCGAGTTCGAAAAGGAAGAGCAGGTATATGACCCAAAACCACGATTCGATGCCCCCGGAAAAATACACGAGAAGCGTTACCACCAAGGAGTCGAGCACGAGCTGGATGATGTTCGCGGCGGCGATGTTTGCCAGTACATCTTTATATCGCATGAAGAAAAAGTTATAGATGCACACAAAGATGAGGGCATTGGCCGGAATGGCCATGTACCCGACCAATGTCGAAAAATCATTTTTCCCCAAAAGAATGATGAACCCGATTATCGAATACACCACCAAAACCAACACGAGCATCCACCGAACGTTGATGATGAAACCGACGCGATCGATGTTGTCGCGAAGCGCGCTTATCTCATCTTGTGTTTGGTGCTCCTTGGGCGCAAGGGTGATCTTGCGTTGGAACGTATCTTTTATGTTCGATAGCACTGCGTTTATGCCTCGCGAACCATGGTGGCCACGAACTTGACGGCCTCATCGATAAGTTCGACATCCACTCCTTGCAGATTATCTTCCATGCTACGCCAATTCACCGGCAAGCCGTTTCGATCCAAGCGCGTCACGGTGATGGCACGATAACCGTCTTGGAGTGCCACGGTTGCATCAGTGGTTGCATTTTTCGTCTTTGCAGCTTTCGCACGTATCTCGCTCAAGCGTGCAGCTCGCCTGGCGAGGCTTACGAGGCGTGCGCTTGCCTTATGCGAACTTCCCGCCCCCTCTTGCACATACCAATGAAGCGAACCGGCGCCGACCGCCTCGACATTGATGATGAGCGCATCGCGAAGTTCGGAGCCGTAGGCATCCAAAAACGCCTTCATTCCGGAACCGTGGACACCGTAAGCGCCGGTCGCCACGAACCAAAGCTCTTTTTCATCGAGTTGCATGTCGAAAGTTTCGGTGACTTTGCGACGAATGCGAGCGGCCTGCTCGGCGGCGAAATCGGAATCCTCCACGATATCACCGTTGGCGGCTCCCCCTTTCCAAGTAAACCCATCGTCGTCACCTTCGTCGTCGAAGTTATCCCACGAACCGATTTCTTTGCCGGCCGAACGTGCGTCGAAACCGTCGTCGAGTCCGAGCCAATCGGTGGAATCCGCCGACTCCGCATTTTTTCCTGAGCGCTTTTTCGATGATTTCTTCTTCGAGCCCAAACGAATACGGGCAAAAAGGGACGGCTTATCATCAAAAGTGGCGAACCCTCCGCCCGGTTGCGGGCCATCGCCTATGAGGTCGGGACCAAGCATTTCCGTCCTGTCGTCGAGCTCACCGGCATCTCTGCTCGATACCGGGGCGAAGGATACCGTCGGTTGATTGACGGCGGCATTCGGCACGGCGGCGAAATCGATGGTGTCGAATTGCAAGAAATTCGTGTCGATCGACTCACGCCTCGTCGGTGCAGCTCGCAGGCGACTGGATGCTTGAGGTTCCGCAGCTTCACTCGAGGCGAATGTTTCTCCTTCCGACCACGAAAAATCTTGAGGGAAATCGGAAGCTTCTCGGCCGGGCGAATATCCGCCTCCCGCCGCCGGATTTTGCATAGGCACATCATAGTCGAATGCGTTTTGGACGGCGTTCATCGCGTGCGTGTATTGTTTCCTGTTTTCGCCGAGGTCGGACTTGCCTTCCGTCAGCGAACCGGCGATATCGAGGAGTGCCGCCACACCCGATGCGTTGTTATTCGCTCCGCTCGAAAAGCGCTTGATTATACCTCGAACCAACAGGTCGAGCGCCAAAAGCGCCGGTACGAGACAAATGACGAGAAGGACATACCACGCCTCTGTACGCGCCGATAGCAAAAACTTAAAAGAGAGAACCATTGAAAGAGCGAGAATCGGTAAAATCCGAATAAGGTATTTGTTGATTGAAGTAAGCACGCCGTAAACCGACGCAAGTGAGTTCTCCGTCAGCGGAGAAACCCGCAACGAATCATAATGTGCGACGACGACGACTTTTTTGCGGCGCGTAGAACTTCCGCGCGTCTGCGGTGCATAACGAGCTATGACGTTTTGGCTCGGACCTTTCGCCAGCACTTTCGAAAGAGCTTGGCCGCCGTTCAGACCGATGTGGAAACCTACGGCATCGAGGACGAGTATCGCCCATAAAGCCCATGCAATCCATGAAGGTTTCCGAAGCAATCCGAGTACGACGATGCAGGCAATCGCAACGAAACAAAAGATGAAATTCGACCAAGTCGTCGTGCGATTCGTCTCGAAATCCTGCATTTCGGTCGGCAAACCCTGCTCTCGGAATGAATCGGCAATCCATTCGGCGGCCATCCGCTCCGTATCCGAAGTAACCGGACGAGGCCCGATTTTTTCGACGAGCTCATGAAGATATCTTTCGACGTTGCTCATAGCTATCCCGCCTTTTCGTTGATAAACCTATCTAATCTGATTATCCATTAAAGCAACTTTTTTGCGAGCGGCAAAATACTGTTCGGAAAACGTTCCCGTTTGCTCCTCATATGCCTTCACGATAATCTCACTGAGTGGCTTTAATTCATTATCCGCTATCGAGACGGCCTTCTTGCTCAATTTATTGTGATTCTCAATGGCTTTGTTTGCCTCTTTGAGATTATTCTTCATCCAATATGCGTCGGCATCGCTTGCTGCTTGCGACATGGCGATACGCGTATCGAGATAGCGACTATACGTCGAAAAATCAGCTTGTGGCATCGCGGTTTCCGCTTCTTGAAGTCGTCGTTTCGCATTCATAAACGATTTTTCGGCTTCTTTGTTGAGATTTCTGGACACGTTTATGTCCCGCTTATCGGTTGTGCTGAATATTTGAAGTGCCTGATTTGCCTTTGTGACTCCGTCATTGAGAAATTCCCAACTGCTTCCCGCAGCGATGAGGGAGGTGGCCGCCGTTCTATCCGCCTCGAGGAGTCTCGGTGACATCGACAAAAGATTGTTACGCATATCGATTGATGCGCGAATCGCACGCGCCTTATCGGCTTGTTTCTTCGAACCGTGTTTTTTAACGTATTCCATTGCCGCAGAAGCCTGCGCAAGGTGCGTTTTTGCGGGGGCGATATCTTCTTCGAGCGTCACAATGCGCGCAGGCGTATGAGCGTCGGCTTCTGACGTCAAGAGCTCATCGATGCGGACGATTACTTTATCGGCTTGTTCGACTTGCCCGATTGCCGTGGTGGTTTTGAACTCGATGTCCTGTTTCCTGACAAGGGAAACGCCGACGAGCGCACCGGCGGCGAGAACGAAAACGCTTGCGACGCATATGACGGCAGACGAACGCTTCATTTTTGAGCCTCCTGCTCCCTTCGGCGATTGCGGACCCTTATTTTGCCGAGCATTTTCACTTTAACGTTAAACTAAATTATAGAGCATACTCCCATGAGGAAGGTTTTGTGGCCATGGAACAACTCGATAAATTCGATAGGCAACTTATGCGGTGCCTTGAGATAGCGTTCACTTTCGATTATGAGAGCAGATCGCTTACTCCCGATGAAATTTATGAGAAGTTCTATCCGGAAAAAAGCACCGCGGCGGCGACCAAAAATTTTCAGCGCGACCGGGAGCTCTTAGGCGACGCCGGCATCAAAATATCGTTTGGTTCCGATGGCAATTACGCGGAAAATCTCAGTGACATCACCTGTTCGAACCTCGTACTCAACGAAGAGGAGTCCGCAGCACTGGCGGTCGCATTGCAAAGCATGAGTTCCGAGGAAAGCTTTCCTCTTCCGCTCGCGTTACGGTTCGCCCTCCTGAAACTTTCCGGAAAATTCGAAGAAGCAGATCCTTACATGGCGCTTTCGCGCATGACACTCGATGACAACACCGCCGGACAGCAACATTTTCTCGAACAACTTTTCGCAGCCATTAAAAACAACGCGTTTGTGACGTTCACCTATAAAAAACCTCAGAAAGATACGAAACTGCGCACCGTCAAGCCTCTCGGCCTGCACTTGTTTCGCGGGCAATGGTACCTCATCGCAGAAGATATCGAAACCGGCCGATCACCGAAAACATTTTCAGTTGCCAACATCGCGAACCCGGTCACATCCGATACGACGTTTGTTCCCCCCGAGCAATTCGATGTCACAACATACTGCACGCCCCCGTTCATGTGGGGAGAGGACGACAGCCGAAGCGCAGCCGTTCTCATCCCGAGTGAGAGTGCGCACAGAGTCGAAAACATAACGGCCGGTTTCGGCTCGCTCGACGCACGACCGGACGGCTCGACTCTGTGGTCGATCACCTATAACGATATCGACCGCCTGTGCGAATATGTTCTCTCCGAAGATCTCATGTTCGACGAGGCGTCATCTGCGGAAGCCGACTACTTACGAACGACGTATCTCGAAAGAGTGGTGAACGCCCATGCATAGAAACTCCAAAAATGTCCGCTGGAGAGCGGCGGTCATCATCGATATCCTCAGCGCGCTCAAGCCAGGCGCCGCCATCGATATCGAAGATCTCGCAAAAATTACGAAGAGCAACCCGACACTCCTGAAAAAAGATCTCGCGATCTTGGCGGATTGCGGCATCGGGCCATACTATATCGACATCACGGTCGAGGCCGATGGAACCGTGAGGCTCCTGCGCCCGCCTGTCAGTCTCAACAAATCTCTTCGTTTGGCCGATGAGCAAATGCTCGCTTTGGCACTATCGCTTAAAATGGCGGGAATCGACGAAGACGACCCTCTTTTTGAAAAAATCAACGCGGCGTTCGGCGGAACTTGGAATGAGGAGTTCTTACGCCATCGCATTCTCATCCATCCCGTCAGCCACTCGTTTTCCGTATTCGAAGCGCTGGCGCTCGCCTTACAGACATCCCTTCCGGCAGAAATCGATTACAGCAATCTCAAAGGTGAATCGACGACACGTATCACCGATGTCGCCCGGATGACCAATGACCGGGATGGCTGGTATATACACGGCTATTGTCACAGCGCACATGAAACTCGCACGTTTAAGCTCGATCGGATAAGCGATGTCCGCATACAATGGCTTTCCGACAAGGCGAAGGGGAAAAATAATCTCGACACGCCCGAAAGCGTGATCGATGCCCTCGGACGAGAAGTCGAACAGCACCGAAAACATGCGACGCTCGTCTTTGCCGACGCACAATCATACGTTCCGCGCGATTGGCCGCTCGCCTCAGAACCCAAGCACCTTGTAAACGGGGGAATCCGTATTGAGATTCCTCTCATCAGTAATGACTGGATAGCGAAAAAAGTAATGGGTTTCGGAGGAAAAGTGAGCGTCAAATCGCCAGAACATCTGAGGGCTTACGTCAAAGAGACTGCCCGTTCTCTGCAGAAAGCTCTTCGATGATCTTTGCCGCCGGTAAAATAATAGGTTCGACGGGGAGCGACTTGAGCACACGCTTACCGTAATTTTTCGTCACGAGACGCGAGTCTGCCAAAATCACGAAGCCCGTATCGCTCGCCGAGCGAATCAAACGACCGATTGCCTGACGCAAATCGATGATGGCCTCAGGCAGATCGTGACGGGCCCATGCCGAGGTTCCCTCGCGCACAAACCGCTCACCGGCAAGAGGCGTCGTCGGGGAAGCAAAGGGAAGTTTGGGAATGACCACGCATTTCAGCGTGTCTCCGCGCGCGTCGAAACCCTCCCAAAATGTGCGGAGCGCAAAAAGGGAACGGCGCTCATCCTCGACGAACTGCTTGCCGAGCGCAAGGCTTGAAGAGCCTTCTTTCTGGATGAGAATTTCGAGGTTTTTATTACCGAGCGATACATGCACATTTTCGTGTACCGCATGCATATCTTTCTTATTCGTGAACAGGGTGAGCACACCGCCGTCGAGCGCGATGTGGACTTGCTCCATAAAGATACTGAGTTCGTGTTGGTAGTTCGCCTCGCGGGGGTCGGGCATATCGGAAACCACGAATATCTTCATCTGATTTTTCAGATCGAAACTCGAAGAGAGGGCCGCGCCGTCGAGACGTGACTCTTCGACTAAATCGAGTCCGACCGCTTCGTTGAAATGTTTGAACGAATCCCCCTCCGCAATGGTTGCGGAAGTATAGACGAGGCTGTTCACATTCGAATAAATCTCATCGACGATAATTCGACCCACTTTAAGCGGTGCCGCCACAAGACGCTGGACATGCCGGTCGGAAGTCAGTTTGACGGAGTAAACCATGTTTTCATCGGGTTCGGCGATGAAAACGCCCAATCCAGTCAGCGTAAAACCGACATCGTAAATAAAACCGGAAAAATCGGCGATGAGGTCATCGTCTTTGATTTCGTCTTCAAGCGTCATCTCCGCCCTCAGCAAATTACCGCACGCAATCAATTTTTCCAACTTGCGGTAGAGAGAACGTCCCGTCGATACGACAACACCCCACTCTGCGGTATCCCTGAGCTCGGTGTTCACCCAAATCTCGGAGAGTCGATCACGCCTGCTCGCCCGCTCCGCAAGGTCTCCGGCGGCGTTTTCGAATGATGCGAGCAGTTTCGTACTTTCGGCGACTCCTTTTTCGAGCAATGCGAGCGTGGAAGCTATCGAGGACTTCTCCCCCATCTCACCGGCGACCTTATCGATCGCCTTATTCAAACGGTAAAGTAAACCGCCGTTTCCGGTAGCTCGCCTGAAAAGATTTTGCATTCTGAGAGGTTCTACCGTCACCGCCGTTTGGCTGCGCGCTTCACGCTCGATGTTGTGTGCCTCATCGACGATCCAATACCTGATAGGCGGTAAGATGCGACTCGGAGAGGTGGCATCGCGGAAAAGAAGCGAGTGGTTGGTGACGACGAGATGCGAACTCTGAGCACGCTTTCGCGCACCGTGCAAATAGCACAAGTTCGGATAGTAGCGACAACGTTTATTGGTGCATTCGGCCTGCGTCGCAATGAATGAACGCTCGTAGGCACGAACGCTTCCGAGGCGAGCCGCGTCTCCCCACGGGGATTGCGACACCCATGCAAAAACGTGTGCGACCTCCGTGCTCAGCGCACCGTCGCGAAGCGCCACGTCGAGCTTGCGCAAACAGAGATAGTTTTCGTATCCTTTGACCGCGGTAAAGCGAAGTTTATTTCCCAACATCTTATTGAGTCGGGGAATCTCTCGCGTCAAAAGCTGATCGGCGAGGTTGTTACTCTTCGTGGCGATGCCGACGGAAACATTGTTTTCGAGAGCCATCAACGCCGCAGGGAGCAAATAGGCAAGCGATTTTCCCACTCCCGTGCCGGCTTCGACCGTGAAAAAATGACTGCGTAGAAAGGTGTCGTATATTTTATTCGCCATCTCGTCTTGCGCCGGGCGTATCTCGAAATCGGCATACATACGCTCGGTTTGTTTGTTTTTCGATTTCCCCGTCGGCCGGACGGCCTCCATCAAGTCGCCCTCATAGCTGAATTTCATGGGCAACTCATAGGCGTCATAAAGCGATTCGGCTCTGTCCGCCTTGACCTGTCTGCCCCGCAAAGTCCGCAAGTTGAACGATTTCTCGGACCTATCGGAACGGCTGCCGAGAACTTGTCTCATCCAGTGGGCTCCGGCAAGAGCAGACGGCTGATACGGCAACTCGGAAATGACCTCGAGCACCCCGTAATCGAGAGCGTACATCCCACAAAGGCTCGCACGCCACACATAACGGAGCACTTCGACGTCGGCCGCCGCACGATGGGCGTTTTTCCCCGCATCGGGATTGAGCCAGTCGGCGAGCCCGATTTGACGGTAGCGTGTCAAACGCGGCAATCCTACTTGTGCCAAAAAGACCGTATCGACCCAACGATTCGGCAAGGTCCCGAAAGAGGCCTCGAGGAAATTCTTATCGAAGTGCGCGTTATGGGCGACGACATCGGCGGTACCGATGAAGGCGAGCACCGCACCTTTCACCTCTTCGATGCTCGGTGCGTCCGCGACCATTTCATTGGAAATGCCGGTGATCTCCGTGATTTCCGAACTGATGGATGTACGGGGCCTCACGAGTGTCGAATAGCGCTCGAGCACCTCGGGACCCCTCATGCGCATGAGGGCGACCTCGGTGATGCCACCTGGGACCGGTCTGAGACCGATGGTCTCCAGGTCGAGCAAGACGACTTCGTCCTCCATGCCGAACGAAAGCTCAAGCGCTTGCTCCGCCAAGGAATCATAGAGTTCGAAAAGAGCCGGTTCGGTGTCGATCGGAAGCAGCTTTCGCAACGCTTGTTGCGCGTATGTCAGGTCGTTTTCCATAGATAAAAGAGTACCACGAGGGCAGGACTCCTCCCTCCTTTATACGAAGAAACCGCCCGTTGCAGGGCGGCTCCTCAAGTTGCTCATTCTGCTGTGTAGAGACGGATACGAACTAGTTCGTGACCATGCCTGAAACGACCTTATCCTTCACGAGGTATGAGCCACCGTCCTTCACGAACGTCCACACGCTGGTGAAGTCTCCGTAAGAAGCAGTGCTCTGCGTAACGGTGATCTCAAGCTCTCCGCTCGAGTTCGTCTTGCTACCGTCGATTTTATACCCCGAGATGCCGTAGCTTGAAAGCTGAGAGTCGAGCGCATCGGCTGTCGTGGCAGCCTTTTTAGCGGCGGGAAGGTGCTCCCACGCAGTTTTCCAATCCTTACTATCGCACGCGTCGTAGTAAGCTTTGGCCCAATCATTCGGGGTCGTCTTGCTGTCGAGGCGTGTCGCCGTATTCTTATCGAAACTCGCTGCATTCGCCAACGAACTTTGCATTGCCGTGCTTGCGGAGTTCGCAGCGGTATCCGTAGCGGTCGTCGCTGTCGTAGCCGTCGTGGCGGTGGTGTTCGACTTCGTCCCTTGCCAAATCAAAACCCCGACGATAGCCGCGAGAAGTACGATGACCACGACGAGGCCGATGACAATCGTCTTCTGCTTTGACTCTGAACCAGTTTCGCTCATCTTATTATTCCCTTTCACCCTATGCGCCGTACTCATTACGACACAGTTATTTGTACCTTCTGTATTGTTAAGGATAACGCCTCGTTCCGCAAGTGCTTATGCAGGTTTTTCATATAACGGACAAGATGTTAAGATTACGGACATGTCAAACACACGCTCGATTTTCGATATAGTCGGACCCACCATGATAGGCCCGAGTTCCAGCCACACCGCAGGTGCCGTACGCCTCGGCGCACTCGCCCGCGCGATTTTCGGTGAGCTCCCCGGAAAGGCCGACATCGGACTCCACGGTTCTTTCGCCGCCACCGGAGAAGGCCACGGCACCAAGCTCGCGTTGATTGCCGGACTCCTCGGCATGGCTCCCGACGACACGCGCATTCCTCACTCGTTTTCCCTGGCAAAGGAGGAAGGGCTGTCGTTTTGTTTCACCGAAATCGAACTCGAAGAAGCGCACCCAAACACGGCCGTTTTCAATCTGTCTCCCCGTAAAAACCCCGATTGCCCACCGAGCGCGGAATCGGATGCGCCCGGCATCGTGAGACCCATGATGATTCGTGGTTCCTCGATCGGAGGAGGAAACGTCATCGTCACCCGAATCGACGATTTCTCCGTACACGCAACCGGTGAGTTGCCTCTGCTGGTCGTCGATCACTCGGACCAGCCCGGTGTCATTTATGCGGTAAGCGGAATTCTGACCGACGCGCACATCAACATCGCGGCGATGAACGTGTCACGCGAAATGCGCGGAGCCCGAGCACTCATGCTCATTGAAACGGACGGTCGTCCCGACGCCACCACGCTGCGGCGGATCCTCCAACAAACACAAGTTCACAACGTGCGTTACGTTCCCTCAGTCTGACGCTTTTTCGGCGCAGGTGCCTCCAGAATGCGTTTTTGACACGCCGGCTGATTGCCGCACGCCCAACACGAGCCGGTGCAGCCGATGACTTTCAAAGTATTGCACCGGGGACACCGCACATCGCTACTTTCAAACCCGCATTCGGGGCATACCGGATTCAAACCCATCTTCGCACCTCCTAAAGACCGACAGCGGTCAAAATGTGCATCATCACGCCGCCGAGGCCGAACGCAAGCGTCGTGGTGGTGATGAACAATGTCAAGAAATACAATACCCCGCGCTCTTTGAGTATCACGATGGCGCTTGCGATACAGGGAACGAACAGCGTGATGGTCGACATGGCCACCAGGAGTTGCCCGTTCGTCAGATTCATCGAGAAGAACCCGGCGGCGGCGAAGTCACGACGGATGAATCCCATCACGAACGCGGTGGCCGCCTTCGCAGGCAGACCCATCCAGCCCACGACCAACGGAGATGCCGCGTTGATAATCCAACCGAGTGCACCGGTGACCTGCAACAGCGTGATAATGAGCGATCCGGCGGCGAAAAATTTGACTATTTCAGTCAGAAATCCGTATACCTTGTGCGACGTCTTTTTCAAAACGTTGATCGTCTGCGGAATACGCAACGGCGGCAGATCGATGAGAAGATCCGTCGACTCCCCGGGCATCATTTTGTTGAGTGCCGTACCGACCACGCCGAAAACCATAAGCAGAAAGACGACGAAAATCGCCGAGTAAATAATCGGCGTACGTCCCATCATGGCCGCGATGGCCGCAATCTGCGCGGAACACGGCACGGCGATCGCCATCAACGCCGTGGCGATCATACGCTCACGTTTGCTGGTCAAAACACGCGTCGTCAGCGTTCCCATCGTCACACAGCCGAAGCCGAGAATCAGGGGAATGATCGCGCGCCCGTTCAATCCGAAAAACGACAGAAGCTTATCGGTCAATACCGCGATACGCGGCAGATAACCGGAATCCTCCAAAAGAGAAAGAAGCAGATAAAACGCGGCGACGAGCGGCAAGATCACACCGAATATGTAGCTGGGAACCATGGTGAATATGCCGAACTCACCGGCAAGGAACTGATAGGGCAACGAACCGGCGCCCAAGCCCACCGAAGTGAACAGATGCTGCACGAGCGGCACCCAGTAGCGATTCATGATGCCTTTTTCGAGGAATCCCACCACCCACACACCTATGCCTTGCCCGATTACCACCCAGATGAACACGAACAGCGCAAGCATCAGGGGAATGCCGGTGATCGGATGCATCATGGCCGCCGAGAGCTTGGTCTGCCAGTTGGCGCCTTCGGTGGAAGTTGTCATGATGTGCCCGACGATATCGTTGACGCGGTCGCGACGCTCGATATAGATGTTCTCCTGCGCATCGCTGTCGGTCGCGGCGGCAAGTCCCGCCCTTTCGGCGATTTCGACGTCACCTTCGAATGCGAGACACATCTGCGCCTGCGTCGCATCGATTCCGCTTTCAACCAGTTTGGCGAACCGGCCTTTCAAAGAATTCATCACGATACCCGGACGAGCGGCGGCGATACCCTCTTCGAGCTCGTCGATTCCCTCTTTGTTTTGCGCACTGCCGAAAAACACCGGCACGCCGAGAAGATCGCTCATAAGATCGAAGTCGATATGTATGCCGTTTTTGGCCGCCTCGTCCATCATGTTGACGAATATGACGAGTGGCAAACCCATATCGATGAGTTGCAACGTGAAGAACAAGTCACGTTCGAGGTGTGTGCCATCGATGACGTCGACGACCTTATCGGCCCTCAACAACACATCGCGCGTCACCTGTTCCTCGGTGCTCAGGTTCGACACACCGTAGACACCCGGACTGTCGATGAGCGTTCCTCCGCGGTATGAATCCTCCAGTATTTCGACCGTCGTACCCGGAAAGTTGCTCACCGCCGCATACGTATCGGTGAGCGCACCGAACACGACCGATTTTCCCACATTGGGGTTACCGGCCAACACGATCGTTTCATGCGTATATGTTCGATGTTGCTGAGGCACTACTTCTTCTCCTTTTGATTTTCGTTAAAAATAACCGCCCCCACGTATGTGGAAACGGCTACGAAACGCTCGCCTTTCATTCGTTCGGCGCGGCCGCATACGTCGGCTTGTGCCGATACTCCTTCACCTGTATCTTCCGTGCGAGGGGACGACCGATCGCTATCTCCTGATAACCGCTCTTGACGACGATCGGACCTGCGGGGACACGACCGGCTATGGTGACGACTGCTCCCGGATTGATCCCGAAACGCAAGGCCTGGATGCGAGCATGAGCATCGTCGACCGAGACAATCTCGACGCGGTCTCCTATACGTGTGCAATCAAGGGTAAGTGGCTTCATCGTAAGTCCCTCCTCAATAAACAAAGTCGGCTGCTCGACGTGTCTCATCGCCGACCGTCCAAATAATTAGTTTGTGCTAATTCCTGATTAACTATACCGTACCTTCGCGCATTGCGCAAGTTGGTATAAGGTATTAAATAAGGTATTATTTCAACATTAAACCGAAAGGGAAATTATATGGCATACGCATCCTTTTCCGGGCTTCTCAAAGCCGCGGAGGAACAAGGCTCGCTTGCAAAAGCCATCCTCGAACTCGAAGCCCTCGAAAGTGGCACAACGACGGATGAAGTGCGGGCGCACATGGCACAAACCCTCAAAGTCATGCGCGAAGCGATCGCCGAGGGCTCAAACCCCACCATAAAATCTCGCACCGGACTGACCGGCGGAGACGGCGCCCGTCTTCTCGACACGCGCGATCGAACACGTCCCTTGGGTGGACTGTTCGCCCGGGCGCTGGGTTCGGCGGTTGCTACCGCGGAGGTCAACGCCGCCATGGGCCGCATCGTGGCAGCCCCGACCGCAGGAGCTTCGGGCGTAGTCCCCGGCGTACTGCTTTCGGTCGCCGCAGAGTACGGAAAATCAGACGATGAGATCATCGATGCCCTGTTCGTGAGCGCCGGAATCGGCGGCGTATTCGCCGCGCGCGCCACGCTCTCGGGCGCAGCCGGCGGTTGCCAAGCAGAAATCGGTACCGGTGCCTCCATGGCGGCCGGCGCCGTCACCTCTCTTTTGGGAGGCAACCCCGAGCAAGTCGGACATGCGGCGTCTCTCGCCATGCAAGGACTGCTCGGCCTTGTGTGCGACCCGGTGGCCGGACTCGTCGAGATCCCCTGCGTCGTGCGCAATGCGACCGGAGCCGCCGTAGCCCTCGCCGGCGCCGAAATGGCCCTTGCCGGCGTGGTATTCCCCATTCCGCTCGACGAAGTAGTGGGCGCGGCAGCACGAGTCGGTGCCGCAATCTCCCCCAACTTGCGTGAAACCGCACGCGGAGGCTTGGCGATCACGCCGACCGGTCTCGATATTTCGAAAAGGAATACGTTATGAGTTTCGATTCTCAAACGTCACCGTGGTGTTCTTCGATGAGCGAGGACTGCATCGAAACGCTTGCCACCGACCCCGAAAACGGGCTGACCGACGAGGTCGCACATGCCCGCTTGGCACAATACGGTCCCAACAAACTCGCAGAAGAGGTGAAAACGCCGAAATGGAAGGTGTTCCTCTCCCAGTTTCAGGATTTCACCATCTACGTCTTGATAGTCGCCGTCATCATCTCGGCGTTCGAGGGGCAAATTCCTGAGACGGTTGCGATTTTGACCATCCTCTTGCTGAACGGCGTGCTCGGTTTCGTCCAGGAATATCGCGCCGAGGAAGCGCTTGCGGCACTCAAGGAGATGTCGGCACCCACGGCGACGGTCATCCGCGACGGCGTCGAGCAAGAAATCGACACCGTCACCCTCGTCCCCGGCGATATCATATTGCTCGAGTCGGGTGACACGGTGCCGGCCGATGCTCGCTTGATAGAAGTCGGGGCGCTTCGCACCATCGAAAGCGCGCTGACCGGTGAGAGCGAGGCCGTGCGCAAAACCGTCGATCCCGTCGACGGCGAGGCGATACCGCTCGGAGACATGCGGAACGTCGTGTTCAGCGGTACTGCAGTCTCGGTCGGACGCGGCAAAGGCGTCGTCGTAGAGACGGGCACGCATACCGAAATGGGCAAAATCGCCACCATGCTCAACAACACGATCGAGGACCAAACACCGATTCAAGTCGAACTCGACCGCGTCGGCAAGCGCGTCGCCGTGGCCGTGCTCATCATCGCCGTGCTCGTCTTCATAGAGGAGCTCTTCGTCGGTGGCGGACCGATCACTCGAGAAGTCGTCACCGCGGGAATGCTCGTCGCCGTCTCACTGGCCGTGGCCGCGATCCCGGAAGGGTTGCCGGCGATCGTGACCGTCGCGCTCTCGCTCGGCGTACGCCGCATGGCCGACAAGAACGCCATCGTCAAAAAACTCCACGCCGTCGAAACGCTCGGTTCGACCGACTTCATCTGTTCGGATAAGACCGGCACGCTCACGCTCAATAAGATGAGCGCCCGCCGCCTGCTGGTCGGCCTCGATTCGGCGAAAATAGAGCACGGCGAAATCAAGCTCGATGCCGGTCACGAGCTCGACTCCCAAGGACTGCGCACGATGCTGCTCGTCGGCCTTTCCTGCAACGACGCCCACTACACCGCAGCCGGCGAGTTGGTCGGCGATCCGACTGAAACCGCGCTCGTCGATGCCGCCCAAAAACTCATGCCGGGGCTCGAAGTTCCTCCGCGTATCGATGAGATACCGTTCGACTCGGAACGCAAACGGATGACCACCGTTCATTCGTATCGAAACGACAGCCTCTACGCGTTCGTCAAAGGCGGCACGGACACCACCGTTCCGCACTGTACACATGCGCTCATCGACGGTGAGACGGTCGAGCTCACCGAAGAGATCCGCTCGAAAATCGCCGAGAAGAACGCGGAATTCGCCGCAACGGGATTTCGCACGCTCGCTTTCGCGATCCGCGAGCTGCCCGACGGTGCGAACACCGACGACTTCGCGGCCATCGAGAGTGGCCTGACCTACCTGGGAATCATCGGGTTGCAAGACCCCGCACGTCCCGAAGTCCCCGCCTCGATCGCTCTTGCGCACTCCGCGGGCATCAAAGTCGCGATGGTCACCGGCGACCATGCCCTGACCGCGCGCGCAATCGCCGAAGAGATCGGCATTCTGGATGAAGGCGGCACCGTGGTGAGCGGTCCCGAGATCGAAGGAATGAGTGATGAGGAGTTGCGCAACCGCGTCGAAAATATCCGCGTCTATGCGCGCGTGAATCCCGAACACAAGCTCCGCATCGTCGATGCGCTCAAAAATCGCGGTCACATCGTGGCCATGACCGGCGACGGTGTCAACGACGCCCCCGCGCTCAAACGAGCCGACATCGGTATCGCGATGGGCATGGTGGGAACCGACGTCACGCGCGAGGCGGCCGATATGGTGCTCGCCGACGATAACTTCGCCACCATCGTGGAGGCGGTCGAAGAAGGGCGCTCCGTATTCGACAACCTCAAGAAAGTCATCTTGTTTCTGCTCTCCTGCAACATTTCAGAAGTCGTCATCATTTCGCTGACCTCGTTCTTCTCTCCGAGCGCTGCACTGCTGCCGCTCCAAATCCTGTGGATCAACCTGATAACCGACGGCCTGCCGGCGCTCGCCCTCGGAGTCGATCCGGCAGAAAAAGGCATCATGGGGCGCAAACCGCGCAATGCGGCCGAGCCGATTCTAACCGGCGCGCGTTGGTTCCAAATCGCGTGGCAGGGGTTCATCCTCTCGATTTTCCCGCTGATCTTAGGCTATGTGATCGCTCCGCGTCTCGGTGCGAGCGACGCGGCATCGCGCACGATGCTTTTCACCACGCTTGTGCTCAGCCAACTGTTGCACACGATGACGTTCCGCAGCGAAAGCAACACCATCTTCTCGATTGAAAGCCTCAAGAATAAATGGCTGCTCGGAGCCATCACCGGTTCGATCATTTTCCAGCTGTTGTTGATTTACGCCCCCGGAACCGAGAAACTCTTCCGCGTCGTGCCGCTGAACGCAGCCGACTGGATCGCAGTCGTCGGAGTGACGCTGATGAGCATCTTCGTCATCGATGTCAGCAAGGTAATCGGAGCACGCCTCAAGAAAGACTGACCGCTTATTCCCCATCCTCCTTGCGACAAGAAACCGCCCGGCGAATCAACGTCGGGCGGTTTCTCTTTCTGCAACCTACTTAAGAAGAAAGTAAGGCGTAACTCGTTTTCAGTACTACCCCTCTTTCGGAGGAATCGGCGCGACCGGTTCGGTCGGCTCCTCCACGGTCGGAGTCGGAGCGGTGACCGGTTCTACAATCGGCTCCACGACGGGCTCCTCCACGGTCGGAGTCGGAGCGACAGGGGCAACAGGCGGCTTATATATCGGCATTTGTGTCGCGGGAACAAACGGCTTACGATCGCGCGGCCACGTATCGAATGCGAGCACGAGCAAGCATACCAACGGACCGACGCCCGGGATAAAGCTCAGCAGACCCATCCAACCGCTGTACCCCGCTCGGAAAAACACGCGATAATACAACCAGATTTGAAATATGACCGCTGCGAGGTACAAGACGGTAAAACAAGCGAAGAATCCGCCGAGCACACTGAAAATTTGATTTAACTCGGAGTTCGGAACCGTCTGCGAATACGAGTCCAAGCCATTTGAATAGCCCATCATTCCGACCTTTCTACTCGCCATGCTTCATGTGCTTCTATTTACCCAGAATATACCTATTCCAACAGTAGCAACTCATAAATACACGCTCAATTCACAGATTAGTGATGGCAGGCATTGTCGGCTGACATGACGGGGAGTTCTTCTGCCAATACTTTATCGACGGTTGCGGCGATACCGGGCGTTTGATTCTCAAAATACACTTTGATTCCGGCGTCTTGAAAACCCGCAAGCGGTCGGCCTCCCATTCCCGCAGCGATAATCGCAGTCACACCGGCTTCTGAAAGCAACCCGACGGGACGCAGACATCCGCCCTCTTCATGCGCGGGGTTTTGAAGAATCGCAACGCCCGCTATTTTCCCGTCTTCGATATCGACGAGCGTAAAGCAATCGCAATGTCCGAAGTGCTCGGAGCGTTCGCCCTCAAGTCCGCCCTCGCCATTCGTCGGAACTGCAAGCTTCATTGTGTCTGCCATATCGTGCTCCTTTTTCAGTCGTTTGATATCAATGGATCGGTCCTGATTTTTGACAGCATATCACTTCGAAACATTTAGGAAAACATAAATATAGCTTTTCACGTGATAAGTTTGACACATATGTTTCGTGGCGACAGGGCCACGCTTCGTCCGGTCGCCTACACCTTAAACTTAATGGCTCGTGAGGCGAAGAGGGCGAGAACTACAAGCCCCACGCCGAATGCCGCATACATCGTCGAATAGGACGTCGCCACGATAACCCGTCCGGCGATTTGAGTGCCGATCGCACCGCCCAACATGAGGGCGAAAGGAGCAAGCGACATCGCCGCTCCGCGTGCTTTCTCGGCAAATCCGGTCGCGATGGTCAAGAGGGTGGCGTGCGTGGTCATGAAGCCGAATCCGAGCAAAAACACGCCGATCGCCGTAAGCAGAAGGCTCTTGCCGCCGGTCCACACGATTCCGTCGGCAACAGCCATAAACACCAGACCGAACACAACGGTGGGAACGTGCCCGATGCGACCCACGATTTTGTTGCTCACTCGTCCTGCTATCAAAGCGGCCACACCGAATGCGGTCATAACCGCGCCGATGAGAAGAAACGACAAATTAAAACGCTCCGAGAGCACCGCTCCCAGGTAGCTGAAACTTCCGAGCAAGAAAATGCCCTCGAAAAATATGGTGAGGTAGGTTCTCAGACTGGCACCGTTGCCGAGCAATAAAAGATACGGTTTGAGCATGGGCGAGTTGGGGTTTCTCTTCTCGTGCTCGCCGACTGCGGCTGGAAGCATGCGCCAAAGAGCAACTGCCACGAAAGCCGCGACGATGCCGTAGACGATAAACACGCCGCGCCAATCGAACGCGTAGGCGATGGCACCGCCGATCCCCATGGACAGGGCTTGTCCGAGAAACGAGATTCCCATAAAGGATCCGATCGCCTTCTGGCGGCCTTCCATCGGAACGATATCGGCGATTAGAGCCAGTGAAATCGGCATGGTCGCCGCTGCGAAAATGCCCGTCAACATCCTGAAAAGCGCAAGGCTCGTCAAGTTGGCGCCAAGCGCACAAAGCGCCGTGGCGACGGTGAATATGGTAAAGGTGGCCAAAATCACGCGCACCTTACCGAATCTGTCGGCCAACGGGCCGAACAGGAGCTGAAAAATGCCGAAGGGCAACATGTAGGCGGTGACAAGAATACCGGCCGAAACCGTCGAAACACCGATCCCTTTCGATATGGCGGGAAGAAGCGGAGAGACGACCCAGTTGTCCGCCATGACGATGAACCCCGCCAAGCCCAAGAGTGTTACAACACGTTTAGATGACATCTTTTTCTCCTCATTAGTTCGAACATTATCGAAATAGTCTAACGCTAAAAACGGGCAAACGCAACTGCCGTGTCCGTCTGCCCGTTAAACGATCCGAATGTTCTTCCCTACTCTTGGATTTCCGTTTCGCTCTGCTTGTTTATTCGGCTTTATCAGATAATTTGCGAAAAGCCCCGTCGTTCAGGGCGGGGATGTAGAGCAAAGGTCTTAGTCTGATGTCTGCTGCTGTTCTACATACTTCTGAATAATGGATATCGGCGCACCGCCGCAGGAGGCAGCAAAATATGATGGGCTCCATAGCGTATTCTTCCAGTACCGCTTTTCAATGTCTGGTCTTTGCTTGCGGAGCAAACGGCTTGAAACACCTTTTAGACTATTCACCAGCATAGCAACAGCCATTTTCGGCGGATACTCAATGAGAAGGTGAACGTGATCATGTTCTCCATTCATTTCAACAAGCGTAGCCTCAAAGTCAGTACAGATGCTTGAAAACATCACCCGGAGCCGATCAATCGCATCATCGTCGAAAACATGTTGTCGATATTTAGTCACAAAAACCAAATGAACATGCATCTTGAAAACACAGTG
>JAENWW010000007.1 GCA_016649875.1 Coriobacteriia bacterium | reverse complement strand
TGGTACAATACGAAGCGTATTAAGATGTCTTTAGGGGGACTGAGTCCCATGGAATATCGGCAAAGCCTCAGTATGGCGGCCTAAAAAGTCCAGAAAAACGTCCGCACCCCCCGAATTGCGTTTACCTTGTCAATTTACACAGCACCAGACATCGCATCCCGAACTGCAGTTAGCGACCTTGCACCTTGCGGACATCGGAACTGACGATCCAATAGAACAACTCCGGCCACAAACCTTTCAGACGCGCATAGAGTTTCGAGGTCGCCCCGATAATAATCGTGTTCTTGTTTTTATCGATTCCCTTGACCATGCTCGCGGCGACCAACTCGGGCGATATCGCCTTGATGGTACCGGCGACCTTATCGGTCTCAGGTGGACGCATGCCGATCTCTTTGGCGAGCCCGGGCGTGTCGGTATCGGGAGGACACACGACATTGACACTGACGCCGAGCGGCTCGAGCTCGAAGCGGAGTGCTTCGCTGAAGCCCATGACGGCGAATTTTGCTGCAGAATATCCCGTATATCCGTAGATCCCGAGGAACCCGGCGACCGATGCCACGTTGACTATGTGCCCACTTTTGCGTGCGCACATCGCCGGCGCGAACGCACGGCACATGTTGACGGTGCCCGAAAAATCCGCCTCGACATTTTCATCGAAATCACTTTTCGGCATCGTGATGAACTCACCGGGAATCATGGCACCGGCGCAGTTGATCAAAATATCGGGCGGTCCGTCGTGCTCCGCACAATATTTCGATGTCGCCCGAGCAACCGATTCCTCATCGGTAACGTCAAGCACGACCGTTTCAAAGCGACCGGCGCTTGCTTTTTCAAGTCGATCGAGGCTGCGTGCGGCGATAGTCACCGTCGCACCCCGTTTCGCATAAAGCACAGCCGTGGCGAGTCCGATTCCACTACTGCCCCCGGTGATGAAAATTTTCATAAGGTGTTCCTTGGTGTGAGAAATAAGCTAGATAATGTTTCCGAAAACATGGAACCCGACAGGAAGCGTACGCGCGATGATCATCAAGACGATCACGAGGATACCGCCGACGACGGCAATCCATGAGGTGGTGCGACCGCTCATCTTGTTACGCATGGTGAGAACCGAGAACACGACGAACACGATGAGAACAGCGGCCGACATCATGACGCGCGGATCGGACCACCATCCGGCGGCATCGACGTTTATCGCACGAATCACACCGAGCAACTGTCCGGCGAGATACACGGGGAGCGCGATGGTCACCGAACGTGAAGCGAGCTTTTCCAGATTGGCGAGCGCCGGCAAGCGGCGTGAAAGCAAACTCGTCGAATGAGTCTTGAGTTGTTTGTCTTGGTAGAGATAGAGGGCACTCGCAATGGCGGCGACGAGGAATAGCATGTTCGCAAATACGATGAGCAGTACATGAAACCCGACACCGAGCCCTTGCATCTGCTCTCCGAGAAGGGCGGAAACCGGGGCAATATCGCCTTCCGCACGTCCGACCAGTTGCGCAACAGCCATGAGAATGACGGCAACCGGAACCAAAGCGATGCCATATTTTTTAAATTTCAGCACGTATTCGATGAGGAAGAAGAGGACGAGCAAAGCCCAAGCGGCCAAAATCAATTCGTTTCCGCCGGTCAGAGGAGTCCCTTTGTTGGCCATGGAGTTCAATCCGATGGAAACGGTCAGTATGAGAAGGGATATCGCCGCGACCATTTTCGCCGGAACGGTACCCGCCCGACGCTGTATGAGCTCATAGCTGAAAAGCACAGATGATCCCGCCAGACCGGCGAATGCCACCCAAAAGAGAGCTACCGAGACTTTATCCATGTTACTTCTTCACCTCCGTGATGCTTGCTTGCGAAAAATACTAGTTGCTTTCTTCTTTTACAATGCCCACGGTATCGCTGAGCACGTCGATTTCTTTCTCGATTTTAAGCATGCGGCGCAAGATGAAAGTTACATATCCACACAGGGCAATCCACAAAATGGCATACGCCCAAATGACATAAGGGGCATCTTGCAAGACAAGCTTATAGAGTTCTGAGTTCGTTGCAGTTTCAAACATGGTCTCTCCTAGTTCTCAATCGCTTCTTTGATGATTTCGAGGCGCTCGCGACTTTGTTCCTCACCAACGCGAAGCGTATATATCGCATAACCTATCATAATCATCCCCACTTGCGCGACGATGAACGGCACCAAATTCGAAGATGCCATTCCCGAATTGAACACGACGGGATGCTGTGAAGGAATGATTCTCGTGATGAAGAATGAAATCGGTGCATCGATCCAAGCGATGATGCAAAAGACCGAAGCATACATCGCTCGGCGCTCCTCGTCTTCGATTGAATTGCGCAACACGAAATATACGAGCATCAAAAGCATCATGATGAGATACGTGGTGAGCCGAGGATCCCAATCCCACCACATTCCCCACGACGCCCTCGTCCAAAGATCGCCGGTTATCATCGTGGCTATCACAAAAAGAAAAGCAACCTCCATCGCGATACGCGATTTGGTGTCGAAACTTTTGCGCCGTTTGGACAAGAACATAATTGCGAAAAATGCCGCCACGGTAAATATCAAGAACGATGCCTCGGCTAACGGTACATGGAAGTAGAAAATCTTTTGGCTGAGCCACGGTCTGAGGTAGTTTATCGTACCGTCGATCGGCTGCAAGTTCGCCGGCGCCACCTCGAAAACCGTATTCGAAGCCGCCGCTTGAGCCTTGGTGAGGTTCACGGTGCCGAAGGTCTGTACTTCGGCTGTGTAGAACGCCATGAGAAACGCAGCTGCGGTGAGCAAACCGCCGACGAGCATGAGAATGACGGCGGTTTTTATTTGCTTTTTCACGCGCTCTCCTTTCACAATCACAACAAGTTGTATCTATCTTAACGCAAAGGCAGACGAAACAACGCCGCCTTTAGGCTTCCAAAATGAATTCATAGAGCGCAAACGATGCGCCGATCATGAGGGCATCGTAAGCGATGGCAGCTGCAATCATTTGCCAGAACACCTTCACGTAGCCGGGATCGCCCATAATCGCCTGAGAAGCCGCCGCGACGACTGCGAGCAGCAAAGGAAACATAATCGGTATGAACATGACCGAAAGCATGAAGTCTTTGCCTTTGGTGTTCACCGACATGGTGGCAAGCAATGTTCCCACACCGGCAATGCCGATGGATCCGACGACCAGCGCGAGGGCCACCATCCACACCGGCCCGCTATTTTGCATTTTCGCGGAGCTGAGGAATATGAAATAAAACAGCGGTGTCACGAACACTTCGACAATCAGCAGAAATATCAGGTTACCGACCGCTTTGCCGAAAAAGATGATCGGCCGATCGATCGGCGAAAGTAAAAGCGCCTCAAGGCACCCCTGGTCGACTTCATGCACGAGCGAGCGGTTCAATCCGAGCATCGAAGTGAACACTATCGCTAAGAACAAAAGTCCGGCGGCAATCCGTTGTGTTTCGAAGCTCGAACCGGCGTTGGAAAGCGCTATGTAATAAATAACCAAGACGAGCAAAGCATACAGGCCCATCGAAGTTATCATTTCTTTGGTACGAAGTTCGATGACGATGTCTTTGCGCAAAATCGCCTTAAACTGACGCCAACCTGAGATATTGAGGGAACCGCTCCTCTTTTCAGGTTCGCTTTTCGGCTTTTTCATCATCACGTAATCGAGTTCACGCGCCATTAGGAGACCCCCAATCCGACGGTCTCACGATAAGTCTTGCTGAATTGTTCTTTGTCGATATCTTTACGCTCTTCGAAAAGCACGACTTGGCCTTTGGCTAAAATGAGCGCATGGCTGCAAAGCTCGAGTCCTTTTTCCAAATCATGGCTCACCATGACAAACGTATGCTTATCGCGAATTTGAGCGATGAGCTGATCGAGAATATCCATGGCGTGGGGGTCGAGCCCCGAATAGGGTTCATCGAGAAAAATGATCTCCGGATCGGCGAGCAAAGCGCGCGCAATCGAGAGGCGCTGCGTCATTCCACGCGAGAATGTGCGTACGAGATCGAGACTGCGATGCTTAAGTCCCACCGCCGAAAGAAGCTCGTCGATTCGCTCTTGCTCATGTTCGATGCAGTAGAGTTCGGCGAAAAACTCGAGATTTTCTTGCGCCGTCAAATCCGGATAGAGAAGCGGATTGTGGCTGATGATACCGATACGCTCCCGAAGTTCGACGGCATCTTTAACGACATCGAGACCGAGCACTTTCGCAGAACTTCCGCGCGAAGGCTGAGTCAGTGTCGAAAGCGTGCGAAGCAGCGTCGTTTTACCTGCGCCGTTGGGTCCGAAGATAGAGAGAAAAGCACCTTTCGGCAAATCGAAACTCACCTTATTCAGTGCTTTACGCGCCCCGAAGGTTCGGGACACATCCCGAACCTCCAGCGCGAATTCTATTTCATTGATGTCAGACACTCAACGTGCCTCCCCTGTATTCCTTAAGCAGTAATTGCTTTCCTTTTCGGCCACGCCGCAAGTCCCGCTCCGATGAGCAGGAGTATAAAGCCGATCCACACGAACCAAATCAACGGGTTGATTTTGACATCGAGTGAAAGCGTGCCGTTCACATCCCCTTGAAAGACGACGAAGATATCGCGAAGCGGTCCGGTGAGCACCACCGCGTTGAGGCGAGATTGGCCTTGTGCCGCAAACATGGTCAACGAAGGAGTGACTACGCCGATTTGTTTACCGTCTTTTTTAACGGTGAGATAGACCTTCTTGTCGACATCGCCGTTGCTCTTGGTGACCTCTTTGCTCCCGGTATAGGTGAACGCATAGTTGCTGACCTGAACCGTCTCACCGACCTTTGCTTGGATGGTCGAGTTAACATCTCTGACATACATCGACGAACCGATGAGACCGATGACGATGATACCGATGGCGATGTGCGCCAAATAACCACCTGATTGGCTGCGCGCTTTGAAGAATACCGCGCCAAGCGCCGTACCGACTCCCTCACCGCGCCCGCCCATGCGAGCTTTCACGCCGCGAACGAAAAGGGCAACGGTGTTGCAAATGACGAACGAGGCGAAAAAGAATCCGAGAAGCGTCAAAATATCGTAAACGATTTGTGGCCCGAACGACGTGAAGCCTTTCGCCGTATCTCCACCGAGTGCAACCATATCGGCATACACGGGGCGAAGGTTGACCAGCCATTCGGTGACCAACAATCCGAACATCACGAGAGTGGCGACCAACGGCCACTTGATGCGCTTCCAAAATGTCGCGCCGTCGGTAAGCGCCCATGAAAGAGCGGGACAGAGCGCCATAAGGACCAGATAGAGAATACCGACCGGTCGGGCGATGAGGTCATAGGCGACCGCTCCCAAGGATTGCCCCCCGAACGGCAGCCATTTCGGCAACGCCGAAGCAACCGTCATGTAGGCGATGACAACCGATGCGACGAGCATCAAAACGTTATTGAAATAATAAGCCGCCTCGCGCCCGGTCAACGAATCGAAATCGTCGGCTCCGGCGAATTCTTTCCAACGAACGGCGAGACCGATGACCCCGGCCGCGATGGAACCCACGATGATGAAGAGGAACAGCCACAACGACAAGTTATCCGGTGCAAAGGCGTGCACCGACTGAACGATTCCGGAGCGGGTGATGAACGTGCCCAGAACGACCATGGCGAATGTGATCGCCGTGCTCATAATCGCCCAACGTTTGAATCCGCCCTTGCGACGGTACATGGTGAAGCTGTGAATCATCGCGACACCGATGAACCACGGCAGAATCGAGGCGTTCTCGACAGGATCCCACCCCCAATAACCGCCCCATCCGAGCACGACGTAGGCCCAAATGGCGCCCAAACCGATTCCTATGCCGAGGAACAGCCATGAAAAAATCGTGATGCGGTCCGACCACCTTATCCAGCGATCGGATGAATCGTTGATGATAAGCGTCGACATGGCGAAAGCGAACGGAACCGTCAAACCGGCATAGCCGATGAAGAGCGCCGGCGGGTGCAAAATCATAGCCCAGTGCTGCAGCAGCGGGCTCATCCCCCATTGAGCAGCCGCTCCGACAAGCATTCCATTACTCAAATACTGGGCAGGCGTCGCCACGAACGGATTGTTCGGTGTGGAGAAAATCATCGCCACCGTGAAAAGAGCGATGATGGTGTTGATAATCATCAATGCCATGTTGCCGAGTTCATCCTCGGTTGCTACGCTCTTCCACGCTACGTAACCCGCAAAAAGCGACATGAGCCATGTCCAAAACAGCAGCGAGCCTTCCCGGCCGGCCCACAAGCCCGCAAGCTTGTAAAGCCACGCGAGGGATGACGCGTCCGTCGTATGTTGCGTGGCGACGTAAGAGATGCTGTAGTCTTTGGTGAAAAACGAGACGGTGATGATCACCACCGAAATCGTGAGGCCGGCGACGCCGGCGAACGTAAGGTAGTAGCCGATACGCGAAAGACTTTTATCGGCCCCTTTTTGCAGGTGTCCGAACAAGAAGAACACTGCCGCGAGCACGGTCGCAACGAGTGCAAGCCCCAATCCTATCTGACCCAATGTCAACATATCCAGTACCTCTCTTTGGTTACTTGGCACCCTCGAGGGCGACGTTTGTAGCCGCGAATGCTCCGGCATCGTTGAGTTCGCCGGTCAACACGACGGTCGAGCCGTCTTTCATACCGTTGGGAAGTGCCCCGTCGTACGCGACATTGATTTCGTCGGTTCCTCCGGTGGCATCAAGAACGGTGAAGCGCACGGCTCCGCCCGGAGCTACGATTGTTCCCGCTTTGACTTTACCCGAAATCTTCACGGGGATATTCTTCATCGTATCGGCGCGAGCTTTCAAGTCTTTAACCGTATAAGCGCCCGTAGCAGATTCGTATTTCGAAGGACACTTGGTAATCATTTCACCGGCTTTGATGGTATTGCTCGCATCCAACTCACCGGTGACGATCGCCGTGACACCGTCGCCGAACGTCGAAGGAGCCGTGCCCGAATAAATGACGGTGATTTGAGTCCCGGTTCCGGCTGTATCTTTTTCATCACGAATCTTAAACGTCATGGGATTGGTCTTTTTATCCCATGAGCCGGTGATGACGACGCCGCCGACCTTGATGCGTTTCCCGATGTTCTTCTTATCGGATGTCGCTTCTTTAACCGTCACGTTCGAGGCGGTGCCTCCACGCAGTCCCACCGTCGCGATAATCGCCACGATGGCGATGAGTATGATTGCGGTAATGCCGATAAGCCTGTTGCGCGCGCGTTTGTTCATTTGTGCCTCTCTTCGGCTCGGCGGTCGTCATACAAAGCAGCACACGACAGTGCAATGTGTGCCCCTTGTCATAAACGGAATGTTTTATCTGGGGTGTTGCCTGAACGGTATAGATAATATCATGTACGGTTGCGCAATGTGTGTTTGAAAGATGTGCTGATACTTTACCTTGTGCTGACGCTCGGTTTGAAGTTCGCCTGCTTGAGATATGCGAGATATTGTTCCGTCGTAAGCGCCTTATCCGACTCGGCCAAAGCGACGAGCATGGCCTCCATCACGTTCGTCCCGAACGATCGACCGTCCAGTCGAGGCGTGGTCGTCACAACCGTTTTCACGCCGCATGAGTGCAACAACTCCAGGTCGCTTTCCGTCGTCGTATTGGTCACCACGATTGTCTCTTTCATGTCGTCGGGCATGTATTGAACCACATACTTATAGTCGCCCACGATGATGTCGGCATCGTAATACAGTTTGTCGGTTTTCGCACCTCGTTTGATCTCGGTCGAGGAATCCGACTCGCTCGGATAAAGCCATTTGAAAGGAAGCTGGGCCGCCAAGGGTGCAAGAATGCGCGTCGCCGTGGTGAGCACTTTTTTACTGTGTATCATTACCGGAATGTCGAGCGCATACAAAAGGTCTCCATACGAAACGACACCTCGGGTATCGGCATCAGCGCATGCCATCGCGATTCCCCACCTATCGATTGCAGAAGTCACCAGTATGTTCTTTCCCTGAAACGAAATTCCAAGCTCCTCTTGCATGAAACGAACGGTATCGGCCTCGACGGCGCCTTTGAGCCCCGACCCGTCGACCACCGGAGTGTTCGCGATGCAAGAAACCATTTTCTTGATTTCACGGAAATAGTAGCGTCTCCCGGCGGCATTGAGAAAAATGTCGCATCCCCCGATGCCGATGGCGTCGATGTTGCGATTTTCGTCACATTCGATCAGTTTGTCTCGCATGGCGGTGAGATCGCCGTCCATACCGACGCGTTTCATCGATATCTCTTGTCCGAGAACGGATACGACGACCTCGTGGTCGCGACTGCTCGAACCGAGCGATACGCTGACTATTTCTTTGATGAGAGCCACCTCTTTGCAATCTGAAAGCCGGTCGGGCCTTCGCCGGTCGCCGCATATGCAGCTGTCGTCTTACGCGATGATTCATCGGTTTTCGTCGTGAGAGCGATGAAAAGCTCTTCGAGCTCACCGAGATCGAGTTCCTGATCTTTTAACAACGGCGACTTTCCGAGGGGAAGTCCGATCACCTCTAAATCGAGCACGTTTCTAAACGTTTCGATTCGGTAGTCACTCGCCGCTATGACCGCTGCATCGAAACTTTTGAGCGCGGCGATCGTATCGATCATTCGATTGAAAATATCCGAAGCCGGTTCTTCTTCGACGTGCTTTCGCTCGGTTTGAGAAAAAACCAGCGTCAAATCGATACCGTAGTGCTCTGCCAGAGCGGTCGCCTCGGCGGCGTTCGAAAGGGGAAATGCGATGAACGCGATTTTCTTGCCGGTACGAATGGTCCCCAGCGTCTCGACATTTGATACGAACGTGCGAGGAACGCGTACAGCTGCAGCGGCTTCCTTTTGTGTCGCCCCGTTTGCGCGACGCATAAGCAAATCTTTGAGAGCATCGTCGATTTTACGTTTGCTGATTACTTTGTCGCCTATACGAAAAAGATCCATCATTTCACGTTCCTTTGCGCAATCACGCGCAAGCCCTCGAGGGTGAGCATCTCGTTGGACTCGTCGATACATTCGCAGTAGCGAGCCACCAGACCCATCAGACCTCCCGTGGCGATTACTTTCGTTTTATAGCCGAGCTCGCTCCAGATACGGTTCACGAGTCCGTCGACTTTTGCCGCCTCGCCGAAAATGAGCCCCGACTGCACCGCGGTCGACGTACTGGTGCCGAGCGCGTGGGCGGGTGCCTCCAAATCCACGGCGCTCAAGCGGGCCGCATGGCGGAACAAAGCGTCGGCGCTCGTCGCAATGCCGGGAGATATGACACCGCCCTTATAGATTCCATCGGCGGTAACGACATCGAGATTGGTCGCCGTGCCGAAATCGACGACGATGACGGGTGCTCCGTAGAGTTCAGCCGCACCGACCGCATTGGCGATTCGATCGGCCCCGAGTTCGTGCGGATGCAGAATGCCGACGGTCAAACCGGTTTTAATGCCGGGACCGACGGTGAGAATGCGAGCGTTCGAAATCATGCGGGCCAAGTCGGCCCATGCTGACGTGAGCGGTGGAACGACGCTGGCGATGATCACCGTATCGATTATCGCGACATCGATCTTGTGAAAAGTGAAAAAATCGTTCATTTTCACTTCGAGCTCATCGGGAGTGCAAGCAGGATCGGTGGCGAGTCTCCATGACGAAATCCAACGGCCGTCCGTGTGTAAACCGACTACTGTTTGAGTGTTTCCGACATCGATGGCTAAGAGCACTGTTCTTCCTGTCATAAGGCTGCCTGTGGTATCATTCTTTAGTAATAGGCAGCGAAAAAGGAACGCATTTTCGATTGCTGCCGTCGTTCGTTTTTGCGCCGTTGTATACGGCTTCGTATACATATAGTACCACCGCTCAAAGGTTGCATTGATTTTTACCCGCATTCGCAGATGTCATATGGTGCATAAAAAATCTTCGAAGGGATAGCGTAATGTCTGATCAGCCACTCAAAATTCTCATCGTCGATGACGAACTTTCCATCACCGAGTTCGTGAGCTACAACCTCAAAAAAGAGGGTTACGAAGTCGGCGTTGCAAATGACGGGGATACGGCGCTCGAAATGGTCACCGCAACGCCTTTCGACTTAGTGGTACTCGATGTCATGCTTCCCGGAATGAATGGCTATGAAGTATGCAAGCGCATCCGCGCCACTTCTTCGGTCCCCGTTCTTTTCCTTTCCGCACGCGATACCGAACTCGATAAAGTCGTCGGTCTCGAAATCGGAGGAGACGATTACCTCGCAAAACCTTTCGGCATCCGCGAACTTTCCGCACGCGTCAAAGCACTCCTTCGTCGCGCCCACACTGAGACCAAAGGCGTCAACGGCTCCGCTCCGATAAGCATCGAGGTCGGAGGCATCATCTTGGATGAGGCCGCACATCACGCGACGAGCGAAGCCGGACCCATCGACTTGACTCCTCGTGAATTCGAGCTCCTCAGTTGCCTCATGCACAATGCCGGACGCGTGCTCTCGCGCGAGCAACTGCTTCGTGATGCGTGGGGCTGGGAATATCTGGTCGAGACGAAAACGGTCGACACGCATGTCAAGCGCCTCAGAGATAAACTCGAGGCCGCTAAAGTCGATTCTTCCCTCGTGGAAACCGTCAGGGGCTATGGCTATCGTTTTCGCACCGAGTAAACCGAACACAGAAAGTCGGAAGGTCTTTTGAGCCCGAGCAGAAACAGTATGCGTGAGCGTTTCAGAAATGCTCTGCGCACGTATGCGCTACTCTCAATCGGAGCCATGGTGTTTGTCGCCCTTTTGGCGGCTCGTTTCAAATGGGGCTGGATTCTCGTGCTCGTCGTAGCCATCGGAATGGGAGTGCTCAGCTGGATAAGTGCAGATGATACTGCCCGGAAGAACGTATCCAATCTCGACAACCTCGTCAGCGCAATCAACTCGTTTAACAGCGGTATCCATTCCGTTCGCGCACGTGGCGCAAGCACCAAAGAGGCTCGCGCACTCGTCGACGGTTTCAATAAAATGGCCGCCGAGGCGGAGCAGGCCATTTCGGCGCTGAATACCGAAGAGAAACGTCAGATGCAATTCGTATCCGATGTTTCCCATGAACTGCGCACACCCTTGACCGCAATCCGGGGCGCCGCCGAAACACTTCTCGATGGCAACGTGCCCCCCAACGATCAGGTTCGCTTTCTTTCCACCATCGCCGCCGAATCCGAACGGCTCTCGCGCCTCGCAAACGATTTGCTCACCCTACAACGTATCGAAGGGTCCTCGACGGAATTGCCCTTACGGAAATTCAATCCGCGTGAAGCCGTCATGCGCGCAGCGCGCATGCTCGATCCCCTTTTCGATGCACGCGGTGTGAACTTTTCCATCCAGGGAACGAGCCCCGACATCTTGGGCGACATCGATCGAATCCAACAAGTCGTGGCAAACCTGATCGACAATGCAACTCGCATGGTAAGCGACAACGGCCGTGTATGGGTGGAGTTTTCGAGCGCTTATCGCAATGAGCTCGGATCGCAGATACCTGCGAAGAGTTTTGTGGATGTCGACAGGTTCGCCATCATGGCGATTTGTGATAACGGTCCCGGAATTCCGGCGGAAAACATCCCCCACCTGTTCGACCGCTTTTTCAGAACCGACTTGAGCCGCGCCCGCAATCGCGGAGGTGCCGGGCTCGGGCTTTCAATCGTGAAAGCCATCATCGATGTCCACGGCGGTACGATCGAAGTCGAAAATCGCGTCGGCGGAGGGACTCAGTTCACCATCTACTTGCCGGTTCCCCCCGACATAGGCATATAGCGACAAAGCGCACTCGCCAAAACGACGGCGACGATACCTTTGAGCACATCGGGAACGATGAAGGGAACGACTCCCGCAACGACGGCGGCGTTAAAAGACATACCCGCAGAAGCCATCATCCAGGCGACGCCGAATGTATCGACGAGCGCAATCACGAGAAGTGCCACGATCCCACGAGTGATGAACGCATTCACCTGCGTCTTACGCAGGCGCCCCATCAGGTATGAGCCGACGCAAGCGGCGACGATGAATCCGAAGAGGTACCCGCCGGTGGGTCCTACAATCACACTGAGCCCACCGCGGCCGCCCGAAAATACCGGCAGTCCGATGGCCCCGATACCGACGTAGAGCGCCATCGCGCCCGTCGCCTGAGCCGGTGTCAACAGCAGCGCGGCAAGAATGACGAAGAGCGTTTGAAGCGTAAAAGGAATCGGATACACAAACGCCGCAAAAAGCGAAGACGCTGCAATCAGCGCGGCGAAAAGGGCGATAAGCGTCAACGACTGCAAACGCGCATTGATTCTGACGGTACTTTCTTTTGCAATTTCATTCATGTGCAGTCCCCTTTTTCAACGTGACATCACCGGAAGATATTTCTCGTTCATTGCTGTGTCCCGACGGCGAATCGCTCTCAATCCCATCGGCCAGAATCATATGCCCCGATGGAGTGAACCCGACGCAATATCCCGCGTCGAGAAGATTGCCGGCAGTATCGAACACCTCTACGTACCGTGATACATTCTTTTCGAAGTTCGTATACTCTTCGAGATACGGTATGAAACCGCTTTCCAACCAACCCGAATACATGTCCTCGAAGCTATCAAGAATATCATACGCAAGCTGTTTGTTGGTGATATCGATACCGAAATCACTCAAAAATGCAACAGAACCCGCCGATTCACGGATATTGTTGACTCCCACTCCGACGATGATGAATCCGGAACGAGCCTCGAGCAAAATGCCGCACGCTTTGAGTTTGCCGATATAGATGTCGTTCGGCCACTTTATTTTAAGCGAATCGACGAGTTCGGGCTTGCCCTTTTCAAAAAATATTTTCCGGAAAGCACGTCCGACGGCTATCGCCGTCAAGAGCGACAACGACCCTATCTCGCCTTCGTTCCCCTGCTGCGGTGGCGTTTTTTCGAGAAGCATGGACAAATACACATTGCCTCTCGGAGATTCCCATGTGCGGCCCAATCGGCCACGTCCGGCTGTCTGGCGGGCGGCGATGTAAGCTGCCGGAGGAGCCTGTCCCCTCATCGCGGATTCATACGCGTAGTCGTTGGTGGAGGATACCTCCTCGATGAATTGTATCTCTCTCCAAAAACGACGAGCCACCGATTGCGGTATCTCATGGGGAATATCATGTTTCTCCAAAAACCTCATCTTGCGCGCTTTTGCGTAACGCCTGATCATCGCGAACCCGAAAACGCCCAAAATGACGACCATCATCGCGGCAAACCACCCGATTGATTTCATAATCGTGGCAGCGAGCGGCGCGTTAACCCGAAGTGCCCATCCGACGGCGACCAGCCCCACATTATAAATCAGACCGCCCAGAAAAGAGCTTAAGATAAACGACGAGAAACCCATGTGCGTCGCACCGGCAATCGGAGGAATGAAGCTCTTCGCCCCATACGCGAACCTCGCCCCGAATGCCGTCATCTGACCGTGTTTCTCAAAATATTCGGCGATGTCATCGATCAATCCCGGATCGGTTTTAGTCCAGCGCCCGATGCGCGTGACGGCGAACTTCTCCATCAAAATTCGCATCCTCGTAAGCCCGAACTTATGACCGACGTAATATCCGAACGCGACACCCGAAATATTACCGAGCACCGCCACGGCAAGAACCGCCCAAAGGGGAGTTTTGCTCCCCGCCGCCACAAGAGCGGCGGCAACGACCGTCACTTCGCCCGGGGTGAATAATCCGATGATATAAAGACTCTCGAGAAAAGAAAGCGCAAAAAGAACCATGAGACCCCAAGGCACCATTATTCCGGCCAGCCAATTATAAAGAGGCAGAACGGATTGCATCAGCTGGCTTCCCATACCGTCACCTGCTTTCTTTTAGCTCAAATCGCTTCACGCGCAGATAAGCGCATCATCTGTCTTAAAACAAATTACCCTTTAGAATCTCCTCTTCTAAATATAAAGATAAATGCTGAATATAAAAAGGAATGTAAAGAAGATGACTATATCCGCACAAATAGTGCAGGAGAATATTCAGATCGGTTTAAATTTTACTAGACATGCCTTCTGTCCTCATATATACTTTGAATATCAAAGTAATTTTATCTTATAAAATACAATAAACCAGGAGTTGCTGCAATGAAATTACCTTCACTTAAAATTGGCAATTTAACAGTTGTAGTTCCTATAATTCAGGGAGGAATGGGTATTGGAGTATCCCTGTCATCTCTCGCATCAGCAGTTGCAAACGAGGGCGGAATCGGAATAATATCCGCAGCTCAGATAGGGTATATGGAAGAGGATTTTGAAACTAATAATAAAGAAGCAAATATAAGAGGCCTGATAAGTCAGATTAGAAAAGCGAGAACGCTTAGCCCTAATGGAATAATAGGCGTTAACATAATGGTTGCCATGAATAATTACAGAGAAATGGTAATCACCGCCGTTGAAGAAAAAATCGACCTGATAATTTCAGGAGCTGGACTTCCCATGGATTTGCCTGAAATGGTGAAAGGCTCAGCTACAAAGGCTGCTCCTATTGTTTCTTCAGGAAGGGCAGCGGCACTTATTTCAAAGGTATGGGATAAGAAATACTCATATGTACCTGATGCAGTAGTCGTAGAAGGCCCAAAAGCCGGAGGACATTTAGGTTTTAAATTAGAACAGCTTGATGAAATAGAAAACTATGAATTAACGGGGATTGTTAAAGAAGTTATTGAAGTTTTAAAGCCCTATGAAGAGAAATATAACAAGAAAATACCGGTGATTGCAGCTGGGGGAATTTATACCGGACAAGATATTGCAAAATGTTTAAAGGCAGGAGCAGCTGGAGTACAGATGGCTACCAGATTCGCAGCAACTGATGAATGCGATGCGGATATTAAATTTAAAATGGCTTATATACATGCTAAAGAAGAAGATATTGGGATAATAAAAAGCCCTGTGGGGATGCCGGGAAGAGCTGTTGGAAATAAATTTTTGGATGAAGTTTCCAGGGGAGACATTCAAGTTAAGAGATGCTTTAACTGCATTAAAACTTGTAACCCTAAAAATACCCCCTATTGTATTACAAAAGCATTAATAGAAGCAGTAAAAGGAAATGTTGACGAAGGACTTATCTTCGTTGGTACAAATGCTTACAGAGTTGATAAAATAGTGCCCGTGAAAGAGCTTATGGAAGAGCTGGTATCTGAGGCAGAGGCGGCTTTATAATAAATTTAATCAGATGGCTCCCCCTGCCGTCACCTGCTTTCTTTGAGCTCAAATCGCTTCACGCGCAGATAAGCGCATTATCTATGAGATGTATGCCGTCGAGCTGAACCGAAATCAAAAGACGCCCCTCGTCGATAACCGACTCGAGCGGTTTCAGCGTCATCGGGTCCACAATGGCAACATACCCGATGGAAAGCATGCCATCACATCGAAGCGTCAAATAATTGGTAACGTCGCGCACGATCTCGGCACACATCACCTCACCTTTGGCACACAAAGATTGCGCGAGCACAATCGATTCGTACAACGAACATGCCCCCTTGCGTTGCTCGACGTTGAGATAACGATTGCGACTCGAAAGGGCAAGACCGTCGTCGGCGCGCTCGATGGACACTCCGATCACTTCGACGAAAAGGTCGAGATCGGCGGCGAGCTGCCGAATGATTGCGAGTTGCTGATAATCTTTCTCGCCGAAATACGCACGATTAGGCCTCACGATGTTCAAAAGCTTTCCCACCACGAGGCATACACCGGCGAAGTGCGCCGGGCGCAATTCACCCTCCCACAGAGTCGCCAGTTCGCCGGGGTTAATTTGCGTTCTCGTCAATCCCCCGTCGTTGGCGTTCATCTGCTCGATGGTGGAGTCATACATCTCGCCCGCCGTCGGGGCGAAGACGCCGTGCACCCCAAGTTCTTCGAGGAGCACACAGTCCTCCTCGAGAGTGCGCGGGTATTGCGAATAATCCTCATCATGTCCGAATTGCGTGGGATTCACGAATATCGATACTATGACGATGTCATTTTGCATGAGCGCGTAACGGACCAATGTCAAATGCCCCTCATGAAGGGCGCCCATGGTCGCCACGAATCCGACGGTCTTTCCCGCACTATGTGCGTTCTCACTGAAACCGTGAACCGCCGACTTGGTCTTAAATATATGCATTCTTCATTTCCTCAGCTCTTCGATGCTTTGTGCCACGTCGGATGCCAAATGCGTCGATTGTTCTTCGCCGGGAAACTCCCCGGCCTTCGTCTCAGACAAGAACCGCCCAAGAGCGTCAGCGGCAATCTCCTCCACATGGGCATATCGCTTTGCGTGTTTGGGCTGAAAGGTGCCCAAACCCATCAAGTCATGAAATACCTGGACCTGACCGTCACAACCGATTCCGGCTCCGATACCGATTGTGGGAATGGAGAGCGATGCGGTGATGTGTGCAGCCAGCTCTGTCGGAATGCACTCCAAAACCACGGCAGAAGCGCCCGCCTCTTCGACTTTGTGCGCTTCTTGTACCAGGAGCAGCGCCGGTTCTTTTGCGCGACCCTGCGAAAAATACCCGCCGAGAGTGTTGATGGATTGAGGAGTGAGCCCGAGATGCGCGATGACGGGAATACCGGCCCGGCTCAGTCCGCCGGTGAGCTTGAGCGTAAGATCGGTCGCTCCTTCGAGCTTCACTGCCTGCGCGCCACCCTCTTTGACCAATCTGGAGGCATTGCGCATGCCCTCTTCATAGGACACCTGAAAACTCATGAAAGGCATATCCGCGATCACAAAGGCGTGATGAGAAGTGCGCGAAACGATTTTGGTGGAAAAGAGTATGTCGTCGAGAGTGACGGGAACCGTCGAATCATATCCCATCATGGTCATACCCATAGAGTCACCGATGAGAATCGAATCGATGCCGGCTTCGTCGACGAGACGTGCTGAGTGAAAATCGTACGCCGTACACATGACGATCGGCTCACGCCGGGCTTTCATTCGTGTTAAATCTTTTACGGTTATGCGGTGATCGACGTTTATCGTGTCCATGATTATTTCGAGCTCCTGTCCGGTACGCCGTCGCAGCCGTTGTTCGGGTCTGCGCGGTCCTCCTGTTCGGAAATTATTCTTACCTTCTTCTATTATTGCAGGTTTAACAAAACCTTCAGAGCTTGCACACCATTTACATCAACGACATTCCTTGTTCTGTGCTTGCAGCGCCCATTTTCGGTGTGATTTCACCGATAACGCCTCGCACGCGCCCCCTCTCGGCCTTTGCGCGTGCCACCACCCTTCCATCCGGCAAAATGAGGTTTGGCTCGATTTCAAGGAGGGGCTCTGTCACAAACGCCCTCTCTGCGATACCCGCATGGGGGACCTCGAGCTCGGGAGTTTTATATATCGTGTCTCCATAAAGCAAAAGATCCAAATCGATGATGCGCGGACCGTTCTCCTCCAATTTGACACGGCTCATTTTTTGCTCGATATATTGAATTTCTGCAAAAAGAGCGAACATCCCGAGTGAGGTTTCCAGTTTCACAACGGCATTGCCGAAACTTTGTTGGTCTGTTTTATATGCCGGCTCCGACTCGAGCGCCTGCGAGGCATTCGTAATATTCGCGTGCGGAATCCGCCGTAAATGACCGACTGCGTTCCGTAAATTCTTCAGTCTGTCACCGATGTTGGTGCCCAGAGCGATATAGGCCGACACCGGCTTGCTTTCCCGTTCGATTGCGGTTTTCGTTTCCTCGACGTTGTGAACCCGAACGATTGACGCTCCGTGATATATGAGGTCAAGCGCGATTTGCGCAGAAGGAATGTCGCGCAATGCAGGCTCGGCGATACCGGAAAGACGTGCGATGAACTTTTTGCGGGAAACTCCGACGAGCACCGGATAGCCGAGATTCACGATGCGGTCCATATCCCCCAGCAAAAGGAGATTATGCTCATAGTTTTTGCCGAAACCGAACCCGGGATCAAAACAAATGCGACCGCGATCTATGCCGTGACGCTGCAATTCGGTGCTGCGTTGCTCAAGGAAGGTGCAAACCTCGCGGATGACGTCATCATAGACCGGATCGGTCTGCATCGATTTGGGCTCCCCTTTCATGTGCATGACGACGAGGCCGACTTTGCTGCCCGCGACGGCATCAATCATTTCAGGGTCGGTGAAACCGGATATATCGTTTATGATGTGTGCTCCGGCGGCGATGACGGCACGCGCTGTTTCAGCGTTGCGCGTATCCACCGAAATCGGCACACCACAACCTGCTAGACCTTCGACGACCGGCACGACGCGAGCCGTCTCAACCTCGGGACTGACAGCACTCGAGCCCGGACGAGTCGACTCACCTCCGATATCGAGGATCGTGGCTCCTTGGGCGATGAGTTCGCCGGCATGCGTTATAGCTGTCTGTGTATCGATGTAGGCGCCACCGTCTGAGAACGAGTCCGTGGTGACATTGACAATCCCCATAATTTGGGGTGTGCCCGTGTCGATCTCATACTCGGCGCATTTCCAGATTGAACTCATATGTATTGACTTCTTACGTTCGATTATTTTCTCGAGCCTATGAGAGCCATGGCCTCTGCGCGCGTTCGCGAATCCGTTTGAAACGATCCGCGAACCGCCGACGTCACCGTTTTCGTCCCGGGCTTTCTCACACCGCGCATCGACATGCAGAGATGCTCGGCCTCTATGACCACGAGCATCCCCAACGGATGGAGGTTTTCCACGATGCACTCCGCGATTTGAGAAGTGAGTCGCTCCTGTATCTGAGGCCGACGCGCGTAAGCATCCACGACGCGCGCAAGCTTGGAGAGCCCACAGATTTCCCCGGACGGGCCCGGAATGTAGGCGATGTGCGCCACCCCGAAGAAAGGAGCGAGATGGTGCTCGCACATCGAATAGAGCGGAATGTCTCTCACGAGAACCATATCCTGATGGTCCTCGTTGAAGAGCACATTGAAATACTCCGCCGGATCTTGCTCGAGCCCGGCACAGATTTCCTCATACATGTTCGCGACACGTTTCGGAGTGTCCAAAAGCCCCTCGCGAGCGGTATCCTCCCCGATCCCCTCGAGAATGAGTCTTACGCCCTCTTCGATTTTTGCCTTATCCATACGCGCACTCTCACATCGGTAGGTGTTACAAATTACGATTTATGCCTCATCGTTTACTTCACTGTCTTGGGGCGCGAAGATGATTCCGGGTCCCTCGGCGGCTTCGACGGGAACTTCTTCTCCCGTGTGCGACTCAAGATATTCATCCCACTTATTGTCGAGAATCGCCTTGAGCGCATCGCCTTCGAGCGTTTCACGCTCGATCAACAAGGAGGCCATGAGATCGAGCTGTTCTTTGCGCTCGAGCAAAAGTGCATGCGACTGGGCGAAACCGTCCGTCACTAAACGAGAAACCTCGTTATCGATGATGGCCGCCGTTGCATCACTGTAATCGGCGTTGGCGGAGAAGTCGCGGCCGAGGAACACTTCGTGCTCGGCCTCACCGTATGCTTGCGGTCCGAGCTTTTCGCTCATTCCGAAGCGAGTGACCATTTGCTTTGCTACTTTCGTCGCACGCTCGATATCGTTTGAAGCACCGCTCGTGACATCTCCGATGGCGATATCTTCTGCCGCGCGACCGGAGAGAAGAACCGCAATATTGTCGGTCAACTCACGCTTCGACTCGAGGAAACGATCCTCGCCCGGTAATTGCCATGTCAAACCGAGCGCACGGCCTCGTGGAATGATGCTCACCTTGTGAACGGGGTCCGCATCCGGCAAGACATGCCCGACTATCGCATGTCCGGACTCGTGATAAGCGATGATTCTCTTCTCTTTTTCAGAAATCAAACGGCTTTTGCGCTCGGGACCGGCCATCACGCGGTCGATTCCTTCTTCGAGCTCCTCCATGTCGATTTCCACCTTATTATGACGTGCCGCAAGCAGGGCCGCCTCGTTGACGAGGTTGGCCAAGTCGGCGCCGGTGAAACCAGGCGTGCGTCGGGCGAGCACGGAAAGCTTGAGATCCTTTGCAATCGGCTTATCCTTGACGTGAATTTCCAAAATCTGCTCACGCCCTTTGAGATCGGGACGATCGACGACGATTTGGCGGTCGAAACGACCGGGGCGCAAAAGCGCCGGATCGAGAATGTCGGGGCGGTTCGTCGCAGCGATGAGAATGACATTGTCGGTGACTTCGAAACCATCCATTTCGACGAGCATCGCGTTAAGCGTTTGCTCACGCTCGTCGTTCCCACCACCGAGTCCGGCGCCGCGACGGCGTCCGACTGCATCGATTTCGTCGACGAAGATTATCGAAGGACTCTCGGCTTTCGCCTGTTCGAACAAGTCACGGACACGACTTGCGCCGACTCCGACGAACATCTCGACGAAATCGGAGCCCGAAATCGTAAAGAACGGCACGTCGGCTTCGCCGGCGACTGCACGAGCCAGTAACGTCTTGCCGGTGCCTGGAGGGCCCACCAGCAAGACTCCCTTCGGAATTTTCGCTCCGAGTTTTTGGAATCGTGCCGGGTTGGCCAAGAACTCTTTGATTTCTTCGAGTTCCTGAATCGCCTCGACTTCTCCGGCGACATCTTTGAAGGTGACGCGCTTGCTTTCCTTATTGTTGCGCTTCGCCTTCGCCTTGCCGAAGCTCATTACCTTACCGTTTCCGCCGTTCATCTGGCTGAGGAAAAACACCATGATTCCCGCCAAGAGAATGAAGGGCAGTACAGAAGTCAGAATCGTCACCCAGATACTCGGGCCGGAGTTATCGATGGTGAATTTACCGAGAAGATCTTTTTGCGCGAACTCGGTAAACGAATCCGGTCCCGCCCAAGAGGATTTGAATTTCCCCAGACCCGCCGGGGTCGTCGGGGCGGTCGGCGTGCCGCCGGAGAACAACGACAGTAGGCCGGTATCCGAAGTTTTACTGCCGGTCGTTTGCACCGTAGCGGTCGGAGATACCGAATCCCCCGTCCATCCGTGTGCGATTGCTTTGCTTTTTGCCGCGTCGGATTCCCAATACGTTCCCGTGAGTGTGCCGTCTTCGGTCACATACGTCGCCGACTGAATGAGCCCGTCATGAGCCATGGACACAAACGTGCCGGTTTCGAGTTTGATAGGTGTTTTATTGGCGGTAACCGACCCGTCGAGCTGACTGGCGACAAGCCACGCGAAAGCGGCAAGAATCACCAAGTATATAACGACTGTTTTAAAATTCTTGCTGTTCAAATCGGGTAATCTCCTTAATCAGAGTAAACTTCAGGCTTGAGCACACCGATATAGGAAAGCCCTCGGTAGCGCTCCGCATAATCGAGTCCGTAGCCGACTACAAATTCGTTAGGAATGGTGAAACCAACATACTTTACCTCAATTTCGTTCTCACCGCTACGGTCGCGGTCCTTCAAAAGACACGCCGCGACTTCGACCGATGCAGCACCGCGTGCTTCGAAATTTCGCATGAGGTACTTCAGCGTGAGGCCGGTATCGAGTATGTCTTCGACAATCAAAACATGACGGTCGGCGAGTTCCACATCGAGGTCCTTGAGGATACGGACAACCCCCGAGGAATCACGCTGATTTCCATAGCTGGAGACGGCCATGAAGTCCATCTCGAAATCACAGTCCAGTTCGCGCGAAAGGTCGGCAAGGAAATACACCGCACCTTTCAAAACCGCAACGAGAATTACGTCTTTATCGCGATAATCTTGCGTTATTTCAGCACCCATCGCTTTCGTGCGAGCCGCAAGTTCCTCGGCGGTGATGAACACCTTTGCGATATCGGGGTGTATCTCATGCATGTAAAGTCGGTCCTCTCCCCATCAAAAATAAACTGCCTTTAAGATATGGTCAGTGCTCTTGCATTGGCCGCGTTCATAACTCTTCTCTTGTCACCCACTCGATTCGCCAGGCGCGCTTCGTCTCTTGCGTAATCTTATAACGGTCATCGAGTGTTTGCCCGGCAGCCCAAACTACTTGCGAAGCATCACGCACAATCGGCACGAGAGCCCTTTGTTCCTTGGGAACTTTCGCATCGATGAAAACGTCGGAAAGCAACTTGCTTCCCTCCATCCCCAAGGGGTGCATTCTTTCTCCGATGCGAGCGGGGCCCGCGGAAAGCGAACCCAAGAACACATCAGCATCCACCGTCGCCGAAAAGAGGTCGACGTAAATTTCGTCGACTCCCACCTCTTCGAGGTACAACTTCCCTGCCGCTCCGAGGTCGGTTTCACCATCGACATTGAGAATGGTATCCTCCCACGTCTCGATGGGACGTTTTTTGCTGACTTTCAGTGTACCGTACCTTACCTCGGCGCGCAGGTTGTCGGGCAAATCCTGCACATAACTATCACAGTCGAAATGGTCGACGAGATTTTGAATGTGAGACGCGTCTATCCGAGAAGCCTCGGGAAACATTTGCAAAATCCCGCTGCGGAGCGTGCGACGAGCCATGGTCTGTTCGAGTGTGCGCATGAAGTTTATGTTGAATACGATATGTTCACCGACCACGCGGTCATCGGAAAAATCCCGAGCGAATTGATTCGCCATAGTGGAAAGCAACGTATCATCGTCAGAAAGAAGATTCATGGTGCGTTCCAAGGCACTGCGAAATGACGGGTTGAGCTCTTCACATGCGGGAATGATGTTTGTACGGATGAACGCGCGCGTACGGGTGACATCCTCGTTCGACTCGTCTTCGCACCAAGAAAATCCAAGCGATTCGAGCCACTCACGCAACTCCCTGCGGTCGCATCCGATGAGCGGACGCACGATTGCACCCCGCTTGGCATGCGTGGAGCCGAGTCCCCCGGTACCGGCACCGAAAAGCGCTCGCGAGAAAAATGTTTCGACGCGGTCATCGCGGGAGTGACCGGTCACGATTTTACCTTGCGAACGACGTGCATTCTTATCCTCGCAGAGCTGTTCGACGAGCTTTTCGGCCGCGGCATAACGGACCCTGCGGCCGGCATCCTCGAGGTTTAATCCGTCCTTTTGCGCGAAAGCCACCACATCGACACGCTGCACCGTACAAGACACGCCGAGTTCCTCGCAGAGCGCAACGGCGAATGCCTCATCGGCGCTCGCCGTTTCTTTACGAATGAGGTGATTGACATGCAACGCATGAACGTCGATTTCGAGTTCGCCGGCAAGTATTGTCAACACGCGTAACAGCGCCACCGAATCGCCACCGCCCGAGAGCATAACCAGCGCCGTGTCACCCGGAGCGAACAGGGATTCGCGCTCTATTGTCTGTTTGATTTTTGCTATAAGATTTTCCATGATTCAAGTATATCGGTATAGCGTCTCACATGCAGAATGAATGGAAAAGTGGACCCCTGAATGGGGCCCACTTAGATTTCACCAGCCTATAAGCATAGGTACTTCGCCTAGTCGACGAGTTCCATGATGACCATGGGAGCTGCATCGCCCTTGCGAGGTCCGAGCTTAAGGATGCGAGTGTATCCACCCTCGCGACCCGCGAAGCGCTCGGCAGCGGTAAAGATTTTGGCTACGATCTCTTTGTCACCGATGGCGGTGATGGCGAGACGACGTGAATAGACATCGCCTTTCTTTGCGAGAGTAATAACCTTATCTACCAGCGAACGAACCTCTTTAGCGCGGGTCTCGGTAGTCTTAATGCGGTCGTGTGTCAAAACTGCAACGGCAAGGCCTTTAAGCATAGCCTTGGTATGCGCTGAGTCAGTTCCGAGTTTGCGACCTCTTTTAAGGTGCCTCATTTACAATTCTCCTTTAAGCCTTAAGACCCAAGCCCATATCGACGAGCTTGTCTTTGACCTCTTCAATTGACTTAGCGCCAAAGTTTCGTACGTTGAGAAGGTCGTTCTCACTGCACTCGACCAGTTGGCCGATGGTATTGACGCCCTGACGCTTCAAACAGTTATACGCACGAACCGAGAGATCCAAGTCTTCGATGGGAGTATCGAGTCGACCGTTGTCGGTCTCATCGATCTCGACGAAAATCGAATCCTCATCGATGGGTGCGATTGTCTGCGCAACGAACAACTGCATATGCTCGTTGATGATTCGACCGGCACGTGCAATCGCATCGTCCGGTTCAATCGAGCCGTTTGTCTCAACTTCAAGAGTAAGCTTCTCGTAGTCGGTACGCTGACCGACGCGAGTGTTTTCAACCGTATAGGTACAACGGATGACCGGCGAGAACAAAGAGTCAACCGGAATAACGCCGATTTCGTCGGTGGCGCTCTTGTTGCGATCGGCGGTCACATAACCGCGACCGGTGCCGATGCGCATTTGCATGGACAGCGCGGCCTTGTCGTTGAGCGTTGCAATAACGTGCTCTGGGTTAACCAACTCAAACTCTGAAGGAACAGCCAAGTCGGCGCCGGTTACGACACCGGGACCTTCTGCACGAAGGCTTGCCGTGACTGCTTCTTCACCGATACCGGTGTCAGCAAAAATCAAACCTTTGACGTTGAGAACGATGTCGGTGACATCTTCGCGAACGCCTTTAATGGTCGAAAACTCATGCTGAACACCATCGATACGAATCGAAGTAGCAGCGGCACCCTCAAGTGATGACAACAGTACGCGACGCATACCATTGCCTAGAGTATAGCCAAAGCCCCGATCAAGCGGTTCGACAACATAGCGAGCTACATTGTCTGCCAACTTATCTGCCGTGACAGCGGGCCTCATGAACTCTGTCATATTAAGCCTCCTGAACTTACTTACGATTCATAATTACTTGGAATAAAGTTCGACGATGAGGTGCTCTTTGACCGTGATATCGATCTGATCACGGTTCGGAAGCGCGATAACGCTTCCCTGGAGTTTCTCAATGTCAACTTCAAGCCATCCCGGAACACTAGAACGCTCTGACGCAACGATGGATGCCTTAACGATAAGGAGGTCCTTTGACTTCGTAGCAATCGCAACCAAATCGCCCGGACGAACGCGGTATGACGGGATGTTCACGCGCTTGCCGTTGATGGTGATGTGACCGTGACTGACAATCTGGCGTGCCTCATCGCGAGAACGGGCAAAACCGAGACGGTAGACGACGTTGTCGAGACGAATCTCAAGAAGACGAAGCAGGTTTTCACCTGTAATGCCGTCTTGACGGCTCGCCAATACGTAGTAACCGCGGAATTGCTTCTCGAGCATGCCGTACATACGCTTAGTTTTTTGCTTCTCACGAAGCTGAATGCGGTATTCACTGTCGCGCGGACGCTTCTTACCGGCCTGTCCAGGCGGGTAAGGACGACGCTCAATGGCGCATTTATCGCCAAAGCAACGGTCGCCTTTAAGGAAGAGTTTTTCTCCCTCGCGGCGGCACAGACGGCAGTCCGCCCCTGTGTAACGTGCCATAACTAGGCACTCCTCTCGACTATATTAGACGCGGCGACGCTTGCGCGGGCGACATCCATTGTGCGGAACGGGCGTGCAGTCCTGGATACTTGCAATTTCAAGTCCAGCGGCCTGCAGTGAACGGATGGCAGTCTCGCGACCGGAGCCGGGGCCCTTGGCGAATACTGCAACTTTACGCATACCGTGCTCTTGGGCGGTCTTTGCGGCCGCCTCTGCAGCGAGCTGGGCTGCGAACGGGGTTGACTTGCGTGAACCCTTGTAGTTTGAGGTACCACCGGATTGCCATGCAATGACATTGCCCAGCGGATCGGTGATAGTCACAATCGTGTTGTTAAAAGTACTCTTGACGTGAGCTTGTCCAACGGCGATGTTCTTACGCTCGCTGCGCTTTACTCGAGTACGTGCATTTTTCTTCGTTGCCATTGTTAGTTGCCCTTCTTCTTAGCACCGATTTGGCGCTTCGGACCCTTGCGAGTACGAGCGTTCGTGTGGGTGCGTTGACCGCGGACCGGGAGTCCCTTGCGGTGGCGAAGGCCACGATAGCAACCAATCTCCATGAGTCTCTTGATGTTTTGCTTCACTTCGCGCCGGAGGTCGCCCTCGACGGTAAAGTGCTTGTCAATGTATTCACGGAGAGCTGTGACCTCTTCTTCGGTGAGGTCATGAACACGGGTATCTGGATTTATTCCAGTCTCTGCCAAAATCTTTTGGCTAGTGGTCAAACCGACACCATAGATGTAAGTTAGGCCGATCTCAACACGCTTGTCGCGCGGGAGGTCGACACCGATAATACGAGCCACGTGTGCTTCCTCCTAGCCCTGACGCTGTTTATGGCGCGGGTTCTCACAAATGACGAACACGCGACCATGGCGCCGGATAATTTTACATTTGTCACACATTTTCTTGACCGAAGGACGTACCTTCATTTTTTTAACTTCCTTTCGGTTCCTTAACTAAAGAAATCTATCTCCTCGTCCAACCGCAGACGATTATTGTCCTATCATACGAGTGTGCACACCGCATTCCCGCCAAAAATCGCAGGAGTACGTCGAACTATCGCACCGTGGAAAAATTACTTATAACGATAAGTAATACGCCCACGTGCCAAGTCATAAGGAGAAAGTTCGACTGTCACCTTATCACCGGGAAGTATGCGAATGTAGTGCATACGCATTTTACCCGAAATATGCCCGAGAACTTTGTGCCCGTTTTCAAGTTCCACCCTAAACGTTGCATTAGGCAGGGCCTCGACGACGGTGCCTTCCAGTTCGATTGCCTCTTCTTTTTTTGCCACAAACATTCCTTAAATTAAAACATACAGGGACACGCGAAGGTTAATAGTACCACCATCATCACTCTTGCGTCAAGATAACGGGTCCATCTTCGGTAATGGCGATGGTGTGCTCGATTTGAGCCGAATATTTATGATCGCGCGTAACGACGGTCCACCCATCGCGAAGTGTTTTGACAGCGTCCTCGCCTAGGTTGAACATGGGCTCGATTGCCAAGCACATCCCGACTCTCAAAAGCGGCCCCGACCCGATTGACGGATCGTAATAGTTGGGAATATTCGGATCCTCATGCATATCTCTGCCGATGCCGTGGCCGACATATTCACGCACGATTCCAAGGCCGGCTTCATCGGCGACGGCACCGACTGCGGCGCTCACATCACCGAGATGATTGCCGAGGAAGGCCTGCGCTATTCCGGCATACAAACCTTTCCTCGTCACATCGATCAGTCGCTGCGACTCGGAATCGATGTGCCCGATTCCGACGGTATTGGCGTTATCGCCCACATAGCCCTCGAAAATTGCACCGACGTCGACGGTAAGGATATCTCCTTCACGAAGTTTCGTGTGTTTCGAAGGAATACCGTGTACGACCTCATCGTTGATGCTTGCGCAAATCGTTGCCGGAAAACCGCCGTACCCCAAGAAAGCCGGTATTGCCCCCTCGGCTCTGATCACCTCTTCAGCGATTGAATCGACCTCGGCTGTCGACATGCCGGGCTTCGCGGATTCACACGCAATGCGAAGAGCCCGAGCGCTGATGCGCCCGGCCTCTTTCATGACTTCAAGTTCACTTTTCGACTTGATGATAATCAAAACGAGCTTAGGCCTCCAAAACTGCTTTTACGTCTGCCCACACGACTGCGACGGGACGATCGCCGTCGATTGTGTGAAGCACACCTTTTCCACCGTAATAATCGATAAGCGGCAACGTCGACTTCGCATAGACATCGAGACGATTGCGCACCGTCTTCTCATTATCATCTTCACGCTGATAGAGCTCGCCGCCACAAACGGAACAGGCGGCTCCTTCCGATTCCGAGGTGATACGTCCGCATGCGCGACACGTGCGACGAGAAGTGAGACGACCGATGATGACCTCGGAATCGACATCGACAGCGATTGCCGCCGAAATCGATTTGCCCAAATCGGCGAGCTCTTCATCGAGCGCGACGGCCTGCGCGGTCGTGCGGGGGAAACCGTCGAGGATGAACCCTTCTCCTGTATCTTTTTGTGACAGGCGGTCTTTGACCAATCCGATGACGACCGCATCCGGAACGAGGTCGCCGGCATCCATAAACTTCTTGGCTTCCAATCCGAGCTCCGTCTTGTTTGCGACGGCTGCGCGCAAGATGTCACCGGTTGAAATATGTGGCAACTTGTACTTGTCGATGATATTTTTCGCCTGAGTACCTTTTCCCGCACCAGGCGCGCCGAGTAAAACGATGTTCATGTAGAAATCCTTTCAACGTCGATAGAGTAAGCGCGAACCTCAGCACACGCTTTATGGCCTCCGTAAATGATACAACAACTTTCGCCCCGTACGCGGTGCTCTGATGGCGAGAAGGCATGAATAGCTCACAAACGTATTGACTCCTTTTCTCTTTCGAGTCATACTATACGAACAGATGTTCGCTTACGGGGAGGAACCATTGGCTGATCGAGTGATTTTGCATTCAGATATGAATTGTTTTTATGCGAATGTCGAATGCTTTCATAACCCGGAGCTCCGCGATAAACCCGTCGCGGTCGGAGGCGACGAAGATAGCCGTCACGGTATAGTGCTCGCGAAGAATGAAATCGCCAAGAAGTGCGGCGTTAAAAGTGGCGAAACGCTGTGGTCGGCCCGTAGCAAATGCCCGGCACTCGTAGTCGTTCCTCCCAACTATCGTCTTTATTTGGAATACTCGCGATTGGCACGCGAAATCTATTACGACTACACCGATCAAGTCGAACCTTTCGGCCCCGACGAGGCTTGGCTCGATCTCACCGGTTCGATGCGACTTCTCGGCCGCCCGCCTCTCACTATCGCGCAAGAAATCAGCCAGAGGGTGAAAAGCGAACTGGGCGTGACGGTATCCATAGGCGTCAGCTGGAACAAAGTATTCGCCAAATTCGGCAGCGACTACAAAAAGCCGGATGCCATAACCTGCATAACCCGTGAAAACTATCGTGAAATCGTATGGAACGCACCGGCCGAAGAAATGCTTTATGTGGGACCGGCGACGAAGAAAAAGCTTGCAGCTTGCGCGATTTTCACCATAGGAGAAATCGCGCAAGCATCGACGGTGCGCCTGACGAACAGACTGGGAAAAATGGGGTACATTTTGCAAAGCTTTGCACGCGGAGAGGACAGTTCACCCGTCAAGGTTCTCGACCCTCTGCGCTCCGGCGTCGATTATGAGATGAAGAGTATCGGAAACGGCCTCACGACACCGCACGACATAACCACTCGAAGCGATGCGAAAGCTCTCGTGTACCTGTTGGCCGAATCAGTGGCTCATCGGATGCGCGAGCACAAAGTAAAGGCACGGACCGTGAGCGTATCCCCGCGCACTTCCGATGATTTGCATAGTTTCACAAGACAGGCAAAACTGGTCGCGCCGAGCAACATCACAGCGGAAATAGCCGCATGCGCCTTTCGGCTTTTGGAAGAAAACCATCACATCGACGATTTCCACCCGTTGCGTGCGATTAGTATTCGCGCCTCCGACTTCGTCGATGCCGACGCCCCGATGCAGCTCGACCTCTTCTTACCCGAGGCGGATCGCTGCCGCATGGAGTGTTTGGATACCGCAATCGATGAATTGCGCAGACGCTTCGGGAACCATATCGTCAGGCGCGCGACATCGCTTTGCAACACAAGCATAAACGAGGCCGATGTGAAGCGCGATAACATCATACATCCGATAGGATTCTTCAATAATTAACGCGCTGCACTACGATGACGACGGGAACGAACGACTGAATGCAGGATGGGACACAAAATAATACAGAACCGAATCGGCGCAAGCACTACGTCGAGGTCGTCGCGCGGTACGACACAGAGGGCGGCATCACCCCCCTTTCCATCACATGGGATGATGGGCGCGTTTTCGAAATCACCCGAATTCTCGACGTGCGGCGAGCGGCGTCGCTACGCGTCGGTGGCCGTGGCATCCGCTACCTCTGCAAAATCGGAGAACGTGATTCCCACCTCTACTTTGAAGATCCCGCGTGGTTCGTCGAGGAGAAATGGTCTTGAAATGTAATCTTGCGGAAGAAAAGAACGGCCCCCGCACAATGCCGAGGCCGTTCTTTTCAATTACGTATATAGAACTCTTTCGCCTATTTGAAGAACCCTTCGTAATGACGCATCTTCAGCTGGCTTTCGACCTGCGTCATGGTTTCGAGTGCAACGCTTACCATAATCAAAATCGAGGTACCGCCGAACTGTTGAACGAGCGTGTTACCGGTCGTCGCAAACAGGATCGAAGTTCCGACTGCGATGATACCGAGGAAGAGCGCACCCGGCAAAACGATGCGGTTCATGACACGCTCGATGTAAGCGGTTGTCTGCGCCCCCGGTCGAATGCCGGGAATGAATCCGCCTTGCTTGCGAAGGTTATCCGAAAGCTCGAGCGGGTTGAAGATGAGCGCCGTGTAAAAGTATGAAAAGAATACGATGAGAGCAAACGTAATCGTCCAGTTGACCGGGCCGGAGGCGACGGCATTCGAAACTGTCGTGATCCATCCGACTTTCGGGAAAAACTGCGCAAGTTGAACCGGAACCTGCAAAAGCGCGATTGCAAAGATAATCGGCACGACGTTTGCCCCGTTCACCTTCAGGGGAATATACGTTCCCGACCCTCCGAATACACGACGTCCCACCACGCGCTTGGCGTATTGAACGGGAATCCGGCGCTGACCGCGATCGATGAAAATGACCGCGGCGATAACGAACAAAACGACGAACAAAATGAACAAGGTCGCCGGCACGCTTTTCAAAGTCAAGGAACTTGCCAAAGCCTGAGGAAAACGAGCGACGATACTCACGAATATGATGATCGACATGCCGTTTCCGACACCGCGCTGTGTGATGAGCTCCGAGAGCCACATGATCAAGGCGGTACCGGCAAGCAACGAAGCGACGATCATTATGCTCGTCACAACTGGCGGGATTGCCGCCGATTGCACAATGGAGCCACGGAACAAACCGAGATAAGCGACTCCCTCGAAAAGACCGATACCCAATGTGAGGTAACGGGTATATTGGGTAATCTTACGCTGTCCCGATTCGCCTTCTTTTGCAAGTGCTTCAAGAGTCGGTACGGCCGCCTGAAGGAGCTGCATGATAATCGATGCGGTGATGTAGGGCATGATGCCCATTGCGAACACGGCAAAGTTCTCAAGTGCACCACCGGTGAACATGCTGAGCATGCCCAGAGCTGCGCTGCCGCTGACTTGAGAAGCAATCGCATCCAAGTTCACACCCGGGACGGGGATAAAACACCCAATCCGGTAGAGCGCAACGATTATCAAGGTAAACAGGATTTTCTTGCGAAGATCCGGAACCTTGAAAGCATTAGCGATAGCGGAAAGCACGATTAACCGACCGTCCCTCCTGCGGCTTCAATTTTAGTCTGAGCAGACTTTGAAACCTTGTCGACTTTAATAGTAAGTTTTTTAGTGATTTCACCGTCACCGAGCACTTTTACGGGAGCTTTGAGCGCCGAACGAATGGCGCCTCTCTCCGCAAGGGCCTCGGCGGTTACCACTTCGCCGTTAGCAAACAATTCTTCGAGACGCCCGACATTGACGACGGCGTATTCGACACGATTGCGACTCGTGAACCCTCCTAATTTAGGAAGACGCATATACAACGGAAGTTGTCCACCCTCGAATCCTGGGCCTTTTCCTCCACCTGCACGTGAAAGTTGTCCGTTTGCACCGCGACCGGATGTCTTACCGTGGCCTGAACCGTGTCCGCGACCTACGCGTTTACGGCTCTTGCGTGAACCGGGGGCTGGGAATAAATCATGAATCTGCATAATCTTTTAATCTCCTTGTGTGCGCTTCTCTAGGGCAAACCATTTTGCCCACACCAGCAGCTCGCCGCTGGCAACTACCTACACATTACTTCTAACACGCCAAAACCCGACGGTTAAGTCGGGTTGGCAAAAACACCGTTTTAAAGCTCTTCCACCTTGACGAGGTGCTTCACTTTAAAAATCATCCCACGAATCGCCGGCGTATCGGTTTGTTCGCGCGAGTCGCTTATTCGCTTCAGACCGAGAGCCTTCAACGTAGCTCCTTGATCGGATTTGTAGCCGATTGAGCTTTTCACCTGAGTAATCTTCAGAGTCTTTTGGGTAGCTTTCTTTGCAACCATCATTAACCCTCCTGACCGTATACTTCTTCGACGGTCAAACCGCGACGATCGGCAACATCTTGCGCAGACTGGATAGACTGCAAACCGGCAGCCGCAGCCTTGACGATGTTGAGAGCGTTAGCGGAACCGAGCGACTTGCTCAAGACATCGGTCACACCGGCAAGCTCGAGAATAGCTCGAACCGGACCACCGGCAATGATGCCGGTACCGGGTGCTGCCGGCTTGAGGAGTACGCGTCCTGCGCCGAATTCGCCGATAACTTCATGCGGAAGCGTACCGTTGACGACAGGAACCGTGAACATGTTCTTCTTGGCATCATCGATACCCTTTTTAATGGCATTGGGCACTTCGGCGGACTTGCCCATACCTACGCCTACCTTGCCCTTGCCATCTCCTACGACTACAAGAGCGCTCAGAGAGAAACGTCGTCCACCTTTTACAACCTTTGAAACTCGGTTGATCTGGACAACCTTCTCCTGGAGCTCAGAAACCTGTGTTTCTCTACGCGCCATGAGTCCTCCTAGAATCTAAGGCCGGCACTACGAGCGCCGTCCGCGAGAGCTTTTACCCTACCATGATAGACGTGACCGCCACGATCGAAAAGAATTTCCGTGGCACCCGCCTCTACCGCACGCTTACCGACGGTCTCACCGACGAGCTTTGCAGCCGCAATGTTGCTACCGTTGTTCTTAAGCTTCTTTGAAAGCTCTGCCTCGTTGGAAGCAGCAGCAGCCAAAGTCTTACCTGCGACATCATCAATCAGTTGAGCAGAGATGTGTGCATTACCACGCACCACTCGGAGACGCGGACGTTCCGCGGTCCCGGTCAGCTTTGCGCGCACGCGTCGCTGGCGTCGTGCCAACGAAGCAACTTTTGCCTTCATTTTGTTCATTTAAGCTCTTCTCCTCGCATTTACCGGGACTGTAACCCCGGACGGGTGCTTTTACTACTTAGCAGCCTTGCCCAACTTACGACGGACATGCTCGCCTGCATAACGAATACCTTTGCCTTTGTAGGGCTCAGGCTTACGCCACTTACGAACGTCTGCCGCAACTTGGCCGACACGCTGCTTATCAATGCCCTTGACTTTAATTTGTGTGGGGACAGGGACTTCGAATGTAATGCCGTCTTCAGGCGTGATGATCACAGGATGACTGTAACCGAGCGCAAGATCGAGATCCTTGCCTTTAAGGACGGCACGGTAACCGACACCGACGATTTCCAGGTTGCGTTCGTAGCCTTCGGTGACGCCAACTACCATATTATTGAGGAGCGAACGGCTGAGACCGTGCAATGAGCGAGCCTCGCGAGTTTCCTCCTTGCGAGCAACGATGATCTCGTCGCCTTCGCGTGTAATGGTGACCTCGTCGACGAAGGTACGGGACAGCTCTCCGAGCTTACCTTTGACCGTAACGTCTTGACCGTTGATTGTTACTTCTACGCCGGCAGGAACCGGAATAGGCATCTTACCAATACGTGACATAAGTGCTCTCCTTCCCGGATCGATTACCAGACGTAAGCGATGACTTCGCCGCCGGCGCCCGCTTTGCGAGCGGCACGGTCCGTCATTACGCCTTGTGAGGTAGAAATTATTGCAATACCGAGACCTCCGAGAACGCGAGGCAGGTCATCTTTTTTCGCGTATACACGCAAACCAGGCTTTGAGATTCGGCGGATACCGGTGATGGTACGCTCCTTCTTCAAGCCATATTTCAAGGTAATCTCAAGTGTATTGACCGGAGTACCCTCGGCTACTTGGAAAGCTATTATGTAGCCTTCCTTTTTCAGTACCTTTGCAATGTCGACAAGTTTTTTACTTGAAGGCATCGAGCAGGTCGCCTTGACAGCACTATTCGCGTTACGAACGCGAGTAAGCATATCGGCGATCGGGTCTGTCATGCTCATTGTTTTTTCCTCCTATGGTTCGGGATGATACCGTGCTGAGGTTCGCGTAAACCCGTGGAATACGCGCTACTCATACGAATCTCTACGGGATACGTAAGTACGTCGCGGTAACAAATATTGAATGAATTACCAGCTTGCCTTACGTACACCGGGGAGCTCGCCACGACTTGCCAACTCGCGCAAGCAGATGCGGCAAAGTCCAAACTGGCGATATACGCTGCGTGGACGGCCACAACGAGTGCAACGAGTTTGACGGCGACTTGAGAACTTCGGAGTTCTCGCAGCCTTAGCGATCATCGATTTCTTAGCCACTTTCTAACCTCCAATTTCACGGCACCTAATGTGCCGAAAATTACTGAATCGTTCTTACTTCTCACCCTTGAAAGGGAAACCGAAAGCATCGAGCAGAGCCTTTGCGCCCTCATCGTTTTGCGAGGTCGTCACAAACGTGACATCCATACCACGAGTACGGTCGACTTTATCGTATTCGACTTCGGGGAAAATGAGTTGCTCGGTAATACCCATCGAGTAGTTGCCACGTCCGTCGAAACTCTTCGCAGAAAGTCCGCGAAAGTCGCGAATACGAGGAATCGCGGTTGCCAAAAGGCGGTCGAAGAACTCCCACATACGGTCGCCGCGAAGTGTCACTTTGCAGCCGATAGGCATTCCCTGACGGATTTTGAAGCTCGCGATGGACTTCTTGGCACGAGTAATCATCGGTTGCTGGCCTGTGATGACACGAAGGTCCTCCATGGCGGCGTCGAGCTGCTTGGATTCGGTGACCGCAGCACCCACGCCCATGTTGACGACGATTTTTTCGAGATGCGGAATCTCCATCACGTTGTTGAAACCAAGTTGCTCTTTCAGAGCAGAAGCAACCTCTTTATCATATTTCTCTTTAAGCCTTGGGACCATCTTCACAAAACCTTTCTTCTGGGGCTTTAAGCACAGGATTTCTGAACCTGTGCCTCCCTGCAATCACGCAAGGAGCCATTTTACCAAATCGACCGTCATTAGTCGATGTCAGTCGATATCGTTGCCGCACTTCTTGCAAACACGGGTGCGTACGCCATCTTCGCGCTTGATCGAAACACGAGTGGGCATTCCACACTTCGGGCAAACAATCATCAAGTTGCTCACGTGCACGGGCAACTCCATGTCGACGATGCCGCCTTGCGGATTTTGCTGCGTCGGACGAGTAGCCTTTTTGGCAACGGCGACATGCTCGACGAGTATGCGCTCCTTATAAGGGAACGTTGCAAGAACGCGACCTTCCTTGCCTTTGTCTTTGCCGGCGATAACTGCTACTTTATCGCCTTTGCGAATGTTTAGTTTCGTCATTGTGCAGGTCTCCTTAAAGAACCTCAGGAGCGAGCGAAACGATCTTCATGTAGCGCTTCTCGCGAAGCTCACGAGCTACAGGGCCGAAGATACGTGTACCGCGTGGGCTACCTTGATCATCGATTACGACGGCGGCATTTTCATCGAACTTGATGTAGCTACCATCCGGGCGACGCACCTCTTTTTTGGTACGTACGACCACGGCACGAACTACCTCGCTCTTTTTGACGGCGCCGTTTGGCAACGCCTCTTTCACCGTGCAAATAATTTCATCGCCGACATAAGCATAGCGGCGCTTCGAACCACCGAGAACTTTGATGCACAAAAGCTTACGTGCGCCCGAGTTGTCGGCGACTTTTATCCTGGTCTCTGCTTGGATCATCGTTCAACCTCTCAAAACTGTGAGCACATCAGCGGTGTGCGGATGCACACATTCACGACTCACATGGTCCAAATACTTGCTTACTTAGCTTTCTCAATAATCTCAACAAGACGCCAACGCTTCATTTTCGAAAGCGGACGGGTTTCCATGATAGAAACGGTGTCACCGATACCGGCCTCGTTCTGCTCATCATGAGCATGAAGATTCTTGGTACGGGTAATCATCTTGTTGTAGGTTTCGTGCTTCTTGCGCTCTTTGATTTCAACAACACAAGTTTTGTCGCCGGAAGCCGATACAACGACTCCCTGACGAACCTTGCGACTATTACGATCGGTAGTCATAATGTTCCTCACTTCCCTTAGTTCTCAGCGCTTTTTGCGGCAGCGAGTTGACGGGAACGAATTTCAGTTTGAAGGCGCGCAATGTCCTTCTTGATGCGACCGATCTTGTTGGTGTCATCCATTTGACCCGTGGCAAGGCGGAAGCGAAGATTGAACAAATCCCCGCGGCTTTCCTTCAATTTTGTTTCCAATGCGGCTTCATCGAGCCCGCGTACTTCTACTGGTTTCATTTATGCCTCCCCGTCTGCTATTTCACGGGTAACAAATTTCACTTTGATCGGGAGTTTATGGGCAGCGAGTCGCATAGCTTCGCGAGCCGTCGCCTCATCAACGCCACCGATCTCGAACATTACTCGACCCGGTTTCACCACGGCGACCCACAACTCGGGGTTACCTTTACCTGAACCCATGCGGGTTTCGGCAGGCTTCTTCGTAACAGGCTTGTCCGGGAAAATCGTAATCCAGACCTTACCGCCACGCTTCATGTAACGAGTCATTGCAACACGGGCGGCTTCGATTTGACGGTCGGTGATCCACGCCGGCTGAAGAGCCTGAAGACCGAATTCACCGAATGTCACCTTGGTACCGCCTTTGGCGCTACCCTTCATCGAACCGCGCTGCACCTTACGGTGCTTAACACGTTTTGGGCTCAGCATTATTTATCCCTCCTATTACCACCGCGACGAGGACTGCGCGGTGCGCGGGTACCCTCAATCGATGGATTTGGAGACTTTTGCCCGGGGAGAACCTCACCATGGAAGATCCAAACTTTGATGCCGATGATTCCCATGGTGGTTTTTGCCTCGGCAAAACCGTAATCTATTTTGGCGCGAAGCGTGTGAAGAGGCACACGACCCTCGCGATACCACTCGCGACGTCCCATTTCGGCACCGCCGAGACGACCGCTGCACTGGATACGAATACCGAGTGCGCCGCTCTTCATGGCAGCTGAAACAGACTTGCGCATCGCACGACGGAACGCCACACGACCGATAAGCTGATCGGCAACCGACTGTGCCACGAGCGTGGAGTTGATCTCGGGACGAGTCACTTCGACAATCTTGATGTCAACGATACCGCCAGCGATAGCTTCGAGTTCCGCGCGGAGCACGTCGACTTCAGAACCTTTTTTACCGATGACGATACCCGGGCGTGCGGTCCAGATTTCAATCTCGGTTTTCTCGCCTTTGCGCTCGATGATGATGCTCGCAATGGCGGCACGCTCGAGGCGTGTCTTGAGGAAGCTACGGAGCTTGATATCGTTCGCGAGAATCTTGGCGTAATCCTTGCCGCCGTACCAACGTGATCGGTGACTCTCGGTAATACCCAGGCGCAGTCCGATCGGACATACTTTCTGGCCCATAGTTACGCCTCCTTCGTTGCAACGACCACGGTGATGTGGCAGGTGCGCTTGTTGATTCGATTGGCGCGACCCTGTGCACGAGGCTGGATGCGCTTCATGGTCGGGCCCTCATCAACGAATATTTCCTTGATGAAAAGCTCGTCTGATTTAATGTCGTGCAGATTCGCAGCGTTTGCAGTTGCGCTGTTGACGACTTTCTCAACAACCTCGGATGCATCTCGCGTTGAAAACTTCAGGATTCCACGTGCCTCTTCAACCGACTTGCCTCGAACGAGGTCGACGACGATACGAGCCTTACGAGGTGCTATACGCTGAAAACGTGCGATTGCTTTTGCTTGCATACGTCAAACCTCCTTTTTCGAGTTAGCATGTCCACGGAATGTACGAGATGGTGAAAACTCACCAAGCTTGTGCCCTACCATAGACTCGGTTACATAAACAGGTACGTGCTTGCGGCCATCATAGACCGCGATTGTGTGGCCGACCATCTCCGGAAAGATAGTCGAACTGCGCGACCAAGTCTTGATGACTCGCTTGTCGCCGGATTCGTTCATCGCCTGAATACGTCCTAATAGACGAGCCTCGACGAACGGTCCTTTTTTGAGGCTTCTGCTCATCTTAAATACTCCTCTCGTCTGTTATTTCTTACGACGCCTGATAATGAGGCGATCTGATGGCTTATTCTTCGAACGGGTACGATGGCCCTTCGTCGGAACGCCCCACGGCGTAACGGGGTGACGACCGGCTGACTTGTTCTTGCCTTCACCACCGCCATGCGGGTGATCGACGGGGTTCATGGCCGTACCGCGAACCGTCGGACGAACGCCCATGTGACGCTTACGGCCAGCTTTGCCGATGACGATGTTGGCGTGATCGGCATTACCTACTTCACCGATGGTAGCGCGACAAGTTAAAAGCACGCGACGCGTCTCGGAACTGGGCATACGAAGGATAGCGTACGTATCTTCTTTACCCATGAGCTGAATCGAAGTTCCGGCCGAACGAGCGAGAGCCGCACCTTTACCGGGCTGCATCTCAACAGCGTGAACGACGGTACCGACGGGAATCGCTGAAAGCGGCAACGTGTTGCCGGGCTTGATGTCTGCCTCCGGGCCGCTTTCGACCTTGGCTCCTACCTCGAGTCCCTTAGGGCACAGGATGTAGCGCTTCTCACCGTCCGCATAGTGTAACAAGGCGATACGAGCCGAGCGGTTCGGATCGTACTCGATGGTTGCAACATTGGCGGGTACGCCGTCTTTGCGACGCTTGAAATCGATTACACGATAACGACGCTTATGTCCTCCACCTTGGTGGCGAACGGTAATACGTCCGTTGTTGTTACGTCCACCATTTTTAGGTAGTGGCTCAAGCAAGGACTTCTCAGGGGTCGTACACGTGATTTCTGCAAAGTCAGAAACTGACATGCCGCGACGACCCGGTGAAGTCGGCTTATACTTCTTTAGTCCCATTTCAACTCCTTCCGTCCGATGGCCCGACCGTACGGGACGTTGCGGTCTGACGCCGGACTACCACGGTGCCGAGCGTGTCCATTAAGTTGCGGACGCGAGCACCCTCATGCCCCCCACTTAAGAGGCATACATTGACTATGCGTTGGGGAAAATTTCGATGGTATCGCCGGCTTTTAAGGAGACGATTGCCTTTTTCCAACTACGCGTCTTTCCAAGAGCTTGACGAACGCGACGGGGCTTTCCCGAAACATTCATCACATTGACTTTGAGGACCTTGACTTCGAAAATCGTTTCGATTGCGTTTGCAATCTGCGGTTTCGTCGCCGTTTTCGCTACCTCAAAAGTATAGCGGTTCTGCTCCTCCATGATATCAAAAGACTTCTCCGATACGATGGGGCGAATGATAATCTGACGTGGATCGTACATTACTTGAGCACCTCCCCAACCCAGCTTAGTGAGTCAGCAGAGAAAAGAACTGCCGTATTGTCAACAAGATCGTAGGTGTTTGCCTCATACGCGAAGAGAACACGAACACGATCGAGGTTGCGGAAAGAAAGATACGCATTGTCGTTTTCGTTTTCAACGAGAATGGTTATCTTGCGATCCTCGAGACCAAGATTCTTCAAAATCGCAGAGGCATCTTTAGCGGAAGGCTTGTCGAATTTGAAGTTCTCAACGACGAAGAGAACCTCATCGAAGAGCTTCGAGGAAAGCGCCGAACGCATGGCGAGCTTGACGACTTTGTTCGGAACCTTGAACGCATAGCTGCGAGGATGAGGACCGAAGACGACGCCACCGCCTGCCCACTGTGGGGCACGAATGGTACCTTGACGAGCGCGACCGGTACCCTTCTGACGCCATGGTTTCTTGCCGCCGCCGCTTACACGAGCGCGAGTTTTAGTTTCATGGGTACCGGCACGCAATGCTGCTTGCTGGCTGCGAACAACTTGATGTACAACGAAAACGTTCGGCTCAATCCCGAAGACTGCGTCGTCGATGTTTTCGTTGCGGGTCTTGTCCGCTGCTACATCTTTAATATTTACTACTGCCATTGTGTTTCTCCTTGTGTCTCTGACTTAGGTGCTACGCCATTTTGATGGTGAGCAATGCACCCTTGCCGCCAGGGACGGCACCCTTTATGATGAGCAAGTTTTGCTCGACATCGATTTTTACGACATCGAGGTTTTGTACGGTTACTTTATCGACTCCCATGTGACCGGGAAGTTTCTGCCCCTTGAAAACGCGCGAAGGAGTTGAAGCCTGGCCGACAGAACCCGGAGCGCGGTGGAAGTGCGAACCGTGTCCGCCGGGACCGCCCTTGAAGTTATGGCGCTTCATGACACCGGCGAAGCCCTTACCTTTGCTGACGCCCGAGATGTTGACCTTCTTGGTATCTGCGAAAATTCCCACGTCGATGCTGTCGCCGGCTTTATTCTCCGGAGTGGAATCGAGGCGAATCTCGGCAAGATACTTGACGGGATCGACACCGGCTTTTTCAAAGTGTCCGGCACGAGGCTTATTCACTTTATTTTCGGCGATTTCGCCGAAGCCGATTTGAATGGCGTTGTAGCCATCCGTAACGATGGTCTTTACCTGTGTAACGACACAGGGGCCTGCTTGGATGACCGTGACCGGAAGAAGATTTCCCTCTTCAGTCCAGACTTGGGTCATTCCCAGCTTTCGGCCGAGAATAGTCTTGCTCATAACACATCCTTTTGCTCGTGTGATCGTGAGACACTCCAGCACCCCCATGGTGCTGCTCTCAGCGGGTCACCTCTATAACAGATACACGCATGTCCTCACTACCCCAAAACACGCAAGTGCATATGATACCACAAAGAAAGCTTACGCTTTAATCTCAATCTCGACACCCGCAGGAAGATCCAAACGACTCAGAGCATCGGCGGTCTTGGGCTTTGCATCGATGATTTCGATGAGGCGCTTATGTGTGCGCAACTCGAAATGCTCGCGTGAATCCTTGTTTACGTGCGGTGAGCGGATCACACAATAAAGGTTACGAGAAGTCGGCAACGGAATGGGTCCGATTACCTTTGCGCCGGTACTGATCGCGGTATCCACAATCTTCTTAGTCGACTGGTCTACAATCTCGTGATCGTAACCTTTGAGGCGAATCCTTATTTTCTGGTTCGACACTATACTTACCTTTCGTTTAATCCAGTGAACCCGAGCATGATTGCCGAGCCCTCCCGGGGTTAACAACTAGTCTGAATATCCACCGTTTTTAGCGGCGATTTCCTCAACGATCGACTTGGGCACCGGTTCGTACGCCTTAAACGTCATCGAGTAAACGGCACGTCCTTGCGTCTTCGAACGAAGATCGGTCGAGTAACCGAACATCTCGGAAAGAGGCACTTTAGCACGTACGAGTTGAGCATTGCCCTGAGGCTCCATGCCTTCGATACGTCCGCGACGTGAACTCAAGTCGCCCATGACATCGCCCATGTAATTTTCAGGAGTGGTGACTTCGACTTCCATGACCGGCTCGAGCAAAACCGGGTGCGATTTGCGCATCGCTTCTTTGATTGCCATCGAACCGGCAATTTTGAAGGCCATTTCCGAAGAGTCGACTTCGTGATATGAACCGTCGATCAGCTCGACTTTAACGTCCACGGTCGGAAATCCCGACAGTATACCCGATGTCAAAGCCTCTCGGATGCCCTTATCGACCGAAGGAATGAATTCTTTCGGAATGGAACCTCCGACGATTTTGTTATCGAATTCATAACCGCCACCATGCTCTTGCGGAATCAAGTTTATGACAACGTGGCCATACTGACCGTGTCCACCCGACTGACGGGCGAACTTGGTGTCCTGACGATCGACACGCTGACCGGCGGTCTCGCGATAAGCGACTTGCGGCTTACCGACGTTTGCCTCGACTTTGAATTCACGCAACAGGCGGTCGACGATGACTTCGAGGTGAAGCTCGCCCATACCGGCGATGATGGTTTGACCCGTCTCGGTATCGGTGCGCACACGGAAGGTCGGATCTTCTTCGGCGAGACGAGAAAGACCGGTGGCGAGCTTTTCTTGCTCGATTTTGGTCGCAGGCTCGATGGCGATGTCGATGACAGGATCGGGGAACACCATCGACTCGAGCAGCACGGGATGATTTTCATCACAAAGCGTGTCGCCCGTGGTGGTGTTCTTCAATCCGACGGCCGCAACGATGTCACCGGCTTGCGCAACGGTGATATCTTGACGGGTGTTGGCGTGCATCTGCAAAAGACGGCCGATGCGCTCTCTGTTGTCCTTTGTGCTGTTGAGCGCATAAGAACCTGACTCGAGCTGACCGGAATACACACGGAAATACGTAAGCTTCCCGACGAACGGGTCTGTCATGACCTTGAATGCGAGAGCGGCAAACGGTGCTTTTATATCGGGCGGGCGCGTCGTGTCCTCGTCGGTTTCCAGATCGATACCGTGAATTGCGGGAATATCGAGCGGACTCGGCAGATAGTCGAGAACCGCATCGAGCATTTGCTGAACGCCTTTATTCTTGAAAGAAGAGCCGCAAATGACCGGCGTGAGTTCTGAGGCGATGCAGCCCTTACGGATTGCAGTCTTGATGTCGGCAACGGTGATTTCTTCCTCTTCGAGAACTTTCACCATGAGGCCCTCGTCGGAATCGGCGGCAGCCTCGATCATCGCTTGGCGTGCCTCTTCGGCCGCCTCGAGATAGTCCGCGGGGATATCTCCCTCGATCGGATGTGAATTGTTGTCATCCTCTGCGAAGAAGATGGCTTTCATCTCGACGAGATCGATGAGACCTGCGAACTGTTCCTCGGCACCGATCGGAAGCTGGATGGCGACGGGATGGGCATCGAGACGATCGTCCATCATTGCGATGACGTTATCGAAGTTTGCTCCGGTGCGGTCCATCTTGTTGACGTAGGCCATACGGGGAACACCATATTTATGCGCTTGGCGCCATACGGTCTCAGACTGAGGCTGGACACCGGCTACCGCACAAAACACCGCGACCGCGCCGTCGAGTACGCGCAGCGAGCGCTCCACTTCAACGGTGAAGTCGACGTGACCGGGGGTGTCGATGATTTGAATGCGATGGTCTTTCCAGAAACAAGTCGTCGCAGCCGAGGTAATGGTGATACCGCGCTCCTGCTCTTGCTCCATCCAGTCCATGACAGCCGCACCTTCGTGAACCTCACCGATTTTGTGAGTTTTTCCGGTGTAGAACAAAATGCGCTCGGTGGTGGTTGTTTTACCAGCATCGATGTGCGCCATGATTCCGATGTTACGAGTCTTATCTAGTGGATAAGTTTTTACCATTTTCTCATTTGCCTTATCTATTCAAACTACCAGCGATAGTGCGAGAACGCACGGTTCGCTTCAGCCATCTTGTATAGGTCTTCACGCTTTTTAACCGAGGAACCGATGCCATTTGCAGCATCCATGATTTCTGCGGCGAGGCGCTCGGCCATCGTGTTCTCGCGACGCTTACGCGAATATTCGACAATCCAGCGAATTGCGAGTGTGGTCGAACGACGAGCGTTCACCTCAACAGGCACTTGGTAGGTGGATCCACCGACACGCTTGGGACGAACCTCGAGCGTAGGGCGGACATTATCCATTGCTGTCTTGAAAACTGACAACGGATCGCTGCCGGTCTTCTCTTCAATGATGTCGAACGAACCGTAAACGATCGATTCGGCCACTGATTTTTTGCCATCCCAAAGCACTTTGTTGGTGAGCTGGGTGACAAGACGGTTGTTATACTTGGCGTCCGGCGTAACTTCGCGACGAACAGCTGGTGCGCGCCTTGGCATAGGGGCAATCCTTCCAGATGGTAAGAGCCTTTCGGGCTCATGAACGGTTAATTACTACTTGCTCTTTGGCTTCTTGGCACCGTAGCGTGAGCGTGCTTGAGCACGGTCGCTTACGGATGCGGCGTCGAGTGCACCGCGGATAACCTTGTAGCGCACACCAGGAAGGTCTTTAACACGACCGCCTCGTACGAGTACGATTGAGTGCTCTTGCAGGTTATGACCGATACCGGGAATGTAAGCAGTAACTTCCATCTGGTTGGTCAGGCGAACACGGCATACTTTGCGCAGTGCCGAGTTCGGCTTTTTCGGTGTGGTTGTGTAGACACGAGTGCAAACACCACGGCGCTGAGGATTACCCTTGAGCGCTGGGGTCTTACTCTTCTCTTCCACTTTACGGCGGCCCTTGCGGACCAGCTGGTTAATGGTAGGCAACTTAAGTTCCCTTCGTCGATACAATACAATTTTTTCTAACTTTTAACCGGGGCACCTCGATGCGCAGCATAACACAAAGACCCCAGAGAAAGTCGCAACGTAAAACGATACTAGTTTTTTGCAGGCTTGTCAAACACCACGGCACCGGGCGTATCCACTTGCGAACCCGAACCTGAAACAGAATGCCGAAAAACCACTGTCATTCGGACCATTTTTCGTACATGAGGATTTCGGCGAGATCTTTACGGGGACGAGGTTGCGAGCGACTGTCGCTGTACCCCACCGTGATGATTCCGCACACATATTTGTCGGCGGGAATGGCGAGCAGGGGACGAACGTCGGCCTGGGAAAACCAACCCGTCCAGCAGGACGAGAGACCCCTGCCCTCGGCTTCGAGAATGAGGTTTTCAATGGCAATCGCCGCATCCCGTATTATATATTTCAGATAGAGCCCGGGAGTCTGTTCATCTGAAGGAGTGCCTTCTTCATACTGTCCCAGCGGACGATCGTTCCAACCGGACGGATCGGCGACCGCCACGATGATGACCGGTGCTTGCAACATCCATTGCTGGTTGTGGTCCACGGCGACGAGAGCCGCCTTCGTTTCAAGCGAGCGCACTATGATGAAACGCGTCGGTTGCATATTGTTGGCCGAGGGTGCGAGTCGCGCGCTTTCGACAAGCGCGGTTATATCCTCTTCGGAAACCTCTTTATCCAGATAGCTTCTGACGCTTCTCCTGTTTTTTATTACATCCAACATCTTGTATCTCCTCAGTCAATACCGAGACGGCACAGTCCTGAATTCATAATCGATTCCAATACCGACGATAACCGCGAATGATAGATACGTCAAGCGGCGGAAATGAGGGACTCCGATTATTTCTTTTCACGAAACAGTTCCCTACCGAAAAGTGTCTCGAGCTCTTGCCGATGCGCCGACACGAGTTCCTCGGGCTCTCTATCCTTCAGCATCTGCGCGAACCTACTCACGGCGTTTTCTACGAGGGCTGCCCGAACCGAAAGTATATGCTCTCGTGCGGCCGTGCGGCCGTCAAACGAAATCTTCTGAGCTTCCTGTTTCGCCTGAAATTCAGCTTCTTTCAACATTCGCGCATGCTCGATGTCAGCTTCTTGAAGCGCCTGTTTGATATTATTTTCAGCAATCAGTTGCGCTCCATCGATGATGGAACGCGCTTCACGCTGAGCATTTGCCTGTATGATTTCAACTTTATCCGAAAATGCCATACCGTTATAACGTTCTTCCTTCCCTACCGTCGCGTTATCAAGGCGAGGGCTTTCCCGATGGCGTCATCGGCATTCTTCTCGGCGAGGATCGTCAGTTTTTCAGATTTCTTTTTAGCGTCGATAAGCATCTGTTCGGCATCGTTTTGAGCTTCAAGTACATACTTCGAACCGTATGTCCGTACTTCTTTGAGGGCCTTTTCGCGCATTTCGAAGACAATCGATACTGCTTTTACAAGCGCCTCATCCACCGTCTCTTGTGCCTGAGCCCGTGCATCCTCAACCAGCGTCTGCCCGAATTCTTCCGCTGCCTTTATCTTTAATCCTTTTTTCACAATTGCTCCAACGAAAATAGGTAGGACGATGAATTGATTATAGCCGACAAGCCATGATGTGACTGCGTAAGTTATACTTATAATATGTACAAATCGAAACACTCAAGACATTCCTCTGAATTTTCGACGCGCCGTGAACATGTCCGGCCTAAAAAGCGCACCGTTCGGACGAATGCACAAAGACGCGACAACGAGCAACCGCAGGTCATCAAGAGCAACAAGCCGGCATGGGACAACGCATTCGGAAAGAGCGCCGGTCTGCGCCCGACACGGGATGCCGGCATCAGACTCCAATCCAGGCACGAAATACGTCAAGCCGAAAAGCGCAAGACCGTCAATCGCCTCATGACTATCGGGGGCATATGTTTGGTGCTTCTCTTCCTCTCGGGAATACTCTGGATGAAACACACCGACGCAATCGGTCGAAAAATTGCGAACCGGTCGGGAGTGGAGTCGAGCGTTTCACAAAATAAGGTCCCGGCGGCGTATGCGAGCACGAATTCCCTCTACGCAGGGGATACATCGTCGACAGACACTTCCGCCGTCGCATCGGTGGGCTCCACCGCGGATGCGAGGCTTCAAAGCATCGCGCAAGAAGCGGTCGCGCTCGGGGTGACGAGCGCAAATCCGACGCCGCAACTCGCAACTTACAAAGGCGTTATAATTCACCTTCCCGTAAGCGTGGAAAATCTCACCGAGGTCGCATTCCATCAAGCAAGCTATTCTTATGCATTGCCGCTGAGCACGCATATGCCGTTTGAAGATTTGAGCAAGGCGGAAAAGGATACGGGGAGCAAGCGCGACAAAACCGTTCAACAAACGGGGAATAATGCGCTCCTGTGCGGCTCCGCCCTCAAATTTTGGCGCACGGGAAGGAGCGGTTCGGCAATGACCGCCATCGATTGCGGGGCTGCGTCGAGCAGTCTTGTTTTCGCGCCTGTCACAGGCACCGTCACAAAAGTTTGCACGTATAACTACGAGAACAAAGTCGAAGATTATGAAATCCACATACGACCCGTCGGGTACCCGAGCCTTGAAATCGTTCTCATCCATGTGAAATCCCCCTACGTAAAAAGGGGCGAGACCGTAGTCGGAGGAGTCACCCCCCTTGCGCGCGTCAGAAAAATGTCGGCCTATGTGCGCAATCAGCTCGGTACGTATGCGCCCGATGGAGGCAACCACGCCCATATCCAACTCAACGACACGACAACCGCCGAATACAAGCGACGCCATGCAGTCAAAGGCAACTGAGACCACACAAGGAGTCGATGAGACGGGTTCTCATTGAGAGTGGCTTTAAACCTACAGGGGTTAGCTTCGATTGTGCCGCAGAAATTCAGTTCCGCCGCACCATACGGCGGTCGAGTTCCGAGCGCGAGAGCATGACGACGTGCCTGCATTGTTCACATTGCAAACTGACGTCCGCGCCGATGCGCGTGATTTTCCAGGCGCGTCCTCCGCAAGGGTGCGCTTTTTTCAAGACGACGGTGTCGCCGATGTTTAAGTCCGAAGCGGGCACTGTTGTATCATATTCCATACAAGAAGTATAAACGAAGCGTACCGAGGAGACCGCATGAATGACACGGCAATCGTCACCGTATTGGGAATCGACCAAAAAGGCATCGTCGCCTCCGTTGCAAGCGTTTTATCCGAAGGCGGTGCGAACATAGAGGACATACACCAATCCATATTGACGAACATGTTCACCATGACACTCATCGTCACTCTGCACGAAGATATCAAACCGTTCGCCGATCTCCAAGAAGAGCTCAATGCCTGCGGAGAAAAGCTCAGCGTACAAATCAATCTGCAAAAAAGCGATGTGTTCCGTTATATGCATCGTATTTGATCCGCTCGGCCGAACGAAATCACCGGCCCCGCCTCACTCGATAAGCCCGCTCCCTCTCACGCAAGGACTCCCATGTATATCACCCAGGATGAAATCATCGAAACTCTGACAATGGTGCAAAAGCAGAACCTCGATGTGCGCACGATAACGCTCGGTTTGTCGCTGCGGACCTGCGCCGACCGTGACATCAATGTCGCCGCACAGCGCGTATATGAACACGTCGTCGCATCGGCGAAGAATCTCGTATCGGTCGCCGAACAACTCGAACGCGAGTACGGCGTCCCGATTGTGAACAAACGCATCTCCGTCACTCCCATCGCCCAGCTTATGGCAACGTGCGACACGAACGATGCGACGCCTTTCGCGCTTGCGCTCAACCGTGCGGCGCATGAGGTCGGTGTCGACTTCATCGGCGGATTTTCCGCACTCGTCCACAAAAACATCGGTGCCGGCAGCGCTAAACTCATCGCCTCACTGCCGGAGGCACTCTCTACAACCGATCGCGTGTGCGCTTCGGTCAACGTCGCCTCCACGCGTGCCGGCATCAACATGGACGCCGTGCTCACCATGGCCGAAACCATTAAATTGTGTGCGGAGGCAACCGCCGACCGAGATTCCATCGCTTGTACCAAACTCGTCGTGTTTGCAAACATGGTCGATGACAATCCTTTCATGGCGGGAGCGGTACATAATGCCGGAGAAGGAGACGCCTCCATCAATGTGGGCATTTCCGGACCGGGCGTCGTACGTGCCGTGCTCGCCAACCTCCCCCAAGACGCCGACCTCACCACCGTGGCGGAAGCGGTGAAATCGACGGCTTTCAAAATCACGCGCGTAGGCGAGCTCATCGCACGGGAAACCGCAAAACGGATGAACGCCAATATGGGAATAGTCGACCTATCTCTCGCCCCGACACCGGCTGAAGGCGACTCGGTCGCGGCAATCATAGAGGCCATCGGCGTGGGCACCTGTGGCGGGCCCGGGACCACGGCCGCACTCGCGCTCCTCAACGATGCGGTGAAAAAGGGCGGCGCCATGGGAACATCAAGCGCCGGCGGTCTTTCCGGTGCTTTCATCCCCGTCTCCGAAGATGCGAATATGATTCGGGCGGCCGAGCGCGGCGCTTTGACCATCGAGAAGCTCGAAGCCATGACGGCAGTCTGCTCTGTCGGGCTCGACATGATAGCCATTCCCGGAGACACTTCGACTGAAACGATAGCCGGCATCATAGCCGATGAGTGCGCAATCGGCATGGTGAACTCCAAGACCACCGCCGTGCGTCTGATTCCCGCCATCGGGAAAAATGTCGGAGATTACGTAAATTTCGGAGGGTTGCTCGGATATGCGCCGGTCATGCCGGTCAACGCTTATGCGGGAAGTATTTTCGCGCACCGAGGCGGGCGGATACCGGCTCCGTTACAAGCGCTCAAAAACTGACGATTCTTTCTAAATATCCACCACGGCGATTTTCACCACGGACTCTTGCGTCATATGCTAAACCTTTGCACCCGTGGGTCGGTTCTTCACATACTCATCGATTGCGTGCGCCGCTTTTTTACCGGCACCCATTGCCAAAATAACCGTTGCAGCTCCCGTGACGATATCTCCCCCGGCAAAAATCCGAGGATTGCTCGTGCGCCCGTCGTCATCGGCTTCGACGTAGCCGCGATCCGTCATTTTGACATCGCTGATCTTACCGGCTAAATGATGCGCACGCGTCCCAACCGCTGAAATCACGGTATCGCATTCGATGACGGACTCCTCACCTTCAATCGGCATGGGGCTGCGTCTGCCGCTTGCGTCGGGCTGTCCGAGACGCATTCTTTGGACACGCAAGCCAGTGCACCAGCCTTGGTCGCCGACGACTTCGAGCGGTGCATAAAGTTCCTTGAAAATCACGCCTTCTTCTTTGGCATGATTTCTCTCCTCGATACGGGCCGGCATTTCTTCTTCGGTGCGCCGATAGACCAAATAAACTTCGGCGGCGCCGAGACGAAGCGCCGTTCGGGCAGAATCCATGGCGACATTACCGCCTCCGATGACCACCACGCGGTTTCCCCGCCACACGGGAGTGTCCGTCTTGGGAAAATCATAAGCGCGCATCAAGTTCACGCGCGTGAGATACTCGTTTGCGCTGAAAACACCGTTTTGGTTTTCTCCGGGAATCCCCAGGAAAATCGGCAGCCCGGCCCCCGTGCCGAGAAATATCGCACTGAAACCCTGCTCGTCCAAAAGCTCTTGCGCGTTTGTGATTCGCCCGACGACCTGGTCGAATTTGAACTCGACGCGCGCCGTGCGCAGCGCCTCGACCTCGTCTTGCAAGATGGACTTGGGCAGACGAAACTCCGGGATACCGTAGGCCAAAACTCCTCCTGCAGTATGCAAGGACTCATACACCGTGACTCCGTAGCCGAGAAGCGACAGTTCACCGGCACAAGCCAAACCTGAAGGACCCGACCCGATAACCGCAACGCGCTTACCGTTGCGGGGAGCCGCAACCGTCTTGCAGCGCATTCCCGGCTCACGGCTTCTATCCCAATCGGCCAAGAACCGCTCGAGACCGCCGATTGCAACCGGTGTCCCTTTCTTCGAAAGCACACAGGCAGCCTCGCACTGCGTCTCTTGCGTACACACGCGACCGCAAACCGCAGGGAGCGCGTTTCTCTCTCGAAGCGCTGCGACACCGCCACAGAAATCATCGTCCAAAATTCCACCGATGAAATCACGGATTCTCACATTGACCGGGCAGCCTTGTTCGCACGTGGGGTTTTTACACTGGAGGCAGCGGTCCGCCTCGGCGCGCGCTTGTTCTTCGGTGAAGCCGAGCGCGACCTCATCGAAATTCCGATGGCGAACTTTCGGGTCTTGCATTCCCATCACCTGACGCGGCTCACGAGAAGGCCTGCGTTTCCCGTCTATATATGGCATGAACAGCTCCCTGCATACTCGGCGTCGGCAACGCGTTCTTCTTCTTGATATAACCTTTGTCGTGTCATCAACTCATTCCAGTTGACACCCGCCGCATCGAAATCGGGTCCGTCGACACAGCCGAATTTCGTTTCCCCGAAAACGGTGACGCGACAAGCCCCGCACATGCCGGTTCCGTCAACCATAATCGGGTTGAGCGAAACAGCGGTCGGAACTCCGTATTCACCGGTCGTGGCCGCGCAAAACTTCATCATGATGGCCGGACCGACCGCGAAAGCATTGTCGAGCTCACCATTTTTGCACAACTCACCGAGCGGAGCTGTGACGAGACCTTTTTCGCCGGCGCTGCCGTCATCGGTCATAATGATGAAATCCTTGAGAGGCAACGCCTCGAACTCTTCTTTGAGAATGAGCAATTCTCCCTTTCGTGCGCCCATTATCACCGTGACCTCGGCTCCCGCATCGCACAGCGCGCGCGCGACCGGGTAGGCCACCGCGCAGCCGACGCCACCGCCGATGACTGCAATGCGGCTCTTGTCCTCGATCTCCGTGGGGTTTCCGAGAGGACCGGCTACGTCTGCTATAACGTCATTGCGTTCGAGGTGCGAAATGAGATGGGAAGTTTTGCCCACTTTCATAAAAATGAACTTTATCCAACCTTCCTCAGCAGACCAATCCGAAAAAGTAAACGGCACACGTTCGCCGTCTTCAGTCGCGCGGATGATGAGAAACTGCCCGGCTTGAACCTTACGGGCTATTTCGGGAGCCTCGACGGTGATTTCGAACACCGCTTCTGAAAGTTGCCTCTTGGCAAGAACGTTGAACATGTGAATATTTCTCCAAAACTCGCAGAAGTACCCTTTGGTTACTTTTCGACAACAAAAGAATGCGCGGGGTAGTTTATGGATCCAATCGGACATTATACTGACGGTAGTCAATTAATTCTCTCTTCATGCTACCCCAGCACAGCGCGGTTTTTTGATAATTTACCGCAAAAGGATTGTTTTCATGACGTTTGCCCTCGTAAAAAAATATGCTCGCTTCCTCACGCCGCAGATGCGACGCTCTGGGCTCGCGATTTTGATATGTGCCTCACTGTTTTCGACATATATCCCTCCACGGGATTTCGCGTGGGGCAGCGTGAGCTCCCTCAAATCGAAAGCCGCCGCTGCACGCATGCAGGCCGCAGCCAAAGACAACGAAGCCGCCGCTTTGAAAAAAGAGGTTGCTCAGCTCGATGCGGAGGCGGAAAACTACGCGAAGCAGGCCGCCGGCTACGACTCTGCAATCGCTAAAGCATCTCGAAATGCCGGACGACTCACTGCAGAGTTAAGCGCGCTCAAAACTCAAAAAGTGGAGCTCACCAGCCAAATCGCCAGCACGACGGCGGAGTACCGGACCCAGCAAAAACAACTCTCTTCTCGTGTCGTACAGTCCTATAAACAGGGGAGCGACTATTTTCTCGATCTCTTGTTCGGGTCTTCTGACATGGGCGATTTCATCACACGCGCGGAATTCGCCAACCGGATTCTCACCTCGAACAGCGAGACAGCCGCCGGTTTGGCATTGTCGAAGCGCAAGTTGGACAACAATAAAATACAGCTCGACAAAATAGTCGAGTCGGCACAAAACAAAACCGATGAGGCGGTCAGAACCGCAACCGATCTCAAGCAATTGAAAGCAAGTCGGCAAAACTCGGCACTCGGCGCGCAACAAGCCCAAGATCAAAAGACGACTTTGATGCAAAATGCGCAAGGCGACGCCACGAAATTGCGCGCACTCGCCGAAGAAGAAGAGGCGACGGCGGCAAGGCTCGCCTCGCAACTCAAAGGGAACGGAAGCGGAGTTTTCCACGGCAGCATGACTTGGCCGATCCCCGCATCGCACCGGGTCACGTCGAACTTCGGTCCTCGAATTTGCCCCTATCACGGGCGCGAGCTTCACACGGGAGTCGATATCGGAGCCCCATCCGGTTCGACAATCTTGGCCGCAGCAAGCGGGACGGTCATCTCGGCCGGATACCGCGGGGGCTACGGCAACACCGTCATCATCGATCACGGTAACGGTGTCACGACGCTTTATGCCCATCAACGATCCGGAGGCATCAAAGTTTCCGTCGGACAAAAAGTGAGAGCCGGACAGCGCATCGGTACCGTGGGCAGCACCGGAAACTCCACCGGTCCGCACTGTCACTGGGAAGTCCGCGTCAACGGAACTCCGAAAAACCCACTGTCTTATTAGTGCTATCGAATTAAATGTATGCATCGCTGCGCAGCGATGTCGTTCGGTCAGTTTGTCGTGTTGTAGCGATTCATCGCCGCGGCAAACGAAGTGCACACGATTTCCTCGCAGGCATCGGCGGCGGTTTGCACTGCCACTGCCAAATCCTCGGCCGCCTCTTTACGCAGCGCCGCGAGAACATAATCCGCCGCTTTCATGCGTCCCGGCGGTCGTCCTATGCCGACGCGCACACGCGCATAGGCGGATGTTTGCAGCTTCTCGTGAATCGAGCGCAAGCCGTTATGCCCTGCGTGTCCCCCGTCGAACTTGAGCCGCACGGTCCCGGCATCGATGTCGAGTTCGTCGTGAACGACGATTACGGCGTCCGACTCGACCCCGTGGGTTTTCGCCACATTGGCGAGCGCCGATCCCGAAAGATTCATGAACGTTTGAGGCTTTACGAGAATGATGTCGTGCTCTCCGAAGCTCACTTCGCTCGTCAAAGCACCCCCCTCGCTCTTCCAGTAACGGGCATTATGACGACGTGCCAATTCATCGACGACCATGAAACCGGCGTTATGACGCGTGAGCGCGTACTCCTCGCCGGGATTGCCGAGACCTGCAATCAAATAGGTCATGTGACGTATCGCCTCTGCTTTTCTTCTAAAGCTGAAAGTCGGGGTCGAACAAATCCGAAACGCTGCCGTAGTTATAGACTGCGGAAATTGCGCGAGCAAACATGGGCGCGACCGAGAGCACTTTGATTTTCCCGGTGAGGCGCTCTTCGGGTACGGGAATCGTGTTGGTGACCACAAGCTGCTCGATGGGAGCACTCTCGATGCGCTCGAAGGCGGGAGGAGAGAAAATGCCGTGAGTCGCGCCGACATAAATCGCTTTGGCGCCCTTCGCGTTGAGCACGCGAACTCCCTCGGTAATCGAGCCGGCGGTATCGACCATATCATCTGTCATGATACATGTCTTGCCCTCGACGTCACCGATGACGTGATTGATTTCGGCGAGATTATGGTCGGGGCGGCCCTTATGCATGATGGCCAAACCGCAGCCGAGCATATCGGAGAGTTTTTTACATGCCTTCGCGCGTCCGACATCGGGGCTCACGACGACCATATCCTCAAGCTTGAGACTCTCGAAATAATCGGCGAGAATCCCGATCGCCGTCAGGTGATTGACCGGAATATCGAAGAATCCCTGAATTTGGCCTTGGTGTAAATCCATGGTGATGATGCTGGTGGCACCTGCGGTCGAAACGAGATCGGCGACGAGTTTTGCCGTGATAGGCTCTCGCGCCGCGCTCTTCTTATCTTGACGCGCATAACCGTAATGAGGCATGACCACGATGATGCGTCCGGCACTCGCGCGCTTCGCCGCATCAATCATGATGAGGAGCTCCATGAGAGATTCGTTGACCGGTGCTGAGATGGATTGAATCAAAAAGACGTCGGCGCCACGCACCGACTCGAGAAAGCGAACATAAATCTCACCGTTTGCGAAATGGCGAATTTTAATATTCCCCAATTCCGTCCCCAACTGCTGAGCGATTTCCTCGGCAATCGGGTGATTGGCGGTTCCGGAAAAGAGCAACATGCGCCTATCCATTATTGTTTCGCTTCCTCTCTCATATTTTTCTTCAAGCGCCTTCTGGCAGCCCAGTCTTTTATGATTTTTTGCTCATTGCGTTCGAGCGCGAGCGCATTTTCGGGCACATCTTTCGTGATGGCACTCGATGCACCGATGGTGGCACCGTCTCCGATGGTGACGGGCGCAATAAGCATTGTATCAGAACCGATAAACACATTGTCGCCGATGATCGTCTTGGACTTCGTGTATCCGTCGTAATTGCACGTTATCGTGCCGGCGCCGAGATTGCAGTTCTCACCGATGTCGGCGTCGCCGACATAGCTCAGGTGAGGAATTTTACTGCCGCGACCGAGATGAGTCGCTTTGAGCTCGACGCTGGTTCCCACCTTCGTATCGGCTTCGAGAACGCACCCCGGCCGCAGGTAAGCGCGCGGACCGATGTTGGCCGCCTCACCGACCGTCGATGCCAGAATTATCGATGAGTCGATGCGGGCCCCCTTCTCGACGGTGGAGTCGATGATACGGGTGTCGGGACCGATGATGCAATCCTCGCCGATAGACGAAGCGCCGAGAATGTGCGTGTTCGGCAGAATTTCCGTATCCGCCGCTATGACGGCCCGCGGAGAAATCCACGTAGTCGCCGGAGAGACCATCGTGACGCCGGCAGTCATAAGCCGCGTGTTGATACGCTCTTGCATGAGTGCGGTCGCTTGCGCAAGCTGAACGCGAGTATTCACGCCGCCGACTTCAGCCGGCTCCTTGACAGGCAACGCCGTGACACGCTCACCGTCTGCGAGAAGCAGAGCGAGGATGTCGGTCAGGTAATACTCCCCTTGAGCATTGTCATTGTCGATGCGATCGAGACGATCGTATAAATTATCGAGTGCGAAGCAATAGATTCCCGTGTTGATTTCCTTTATGGAACGTTCCTTTTCGGAGGCATCTTTGTCCTCGACGATACGTTCGACGTCGCCGGCTTCGTTTCGCACGATACGCCCGTAGCCGTTTGAATCAGGCAAAATGGCCGTCAGAACGGTCATTGCGGAGTGGGTTTTTTTGCAGTGCTTGATTAACTCCTCGATGGTCTGAGCGTTGAGAAGAGGAACATCCCCCGACAAAACGACGAGAATCCCGTTATCGGGGTCGGTTGAATCGGCCATCAATGAGCGCCCGGCAAGTTTTTCGACTATTTTTTTCGAGACACCGACGGCATTCGCCGTCCCTATACGTTGCGCCTGGCGAACAGCATGAACTCTCGCAGGGAGCACCGCCTCGACTTCCTCGGCTTGATGCCCGGTGATGACCACTATATCCTCGCACTGGGCCTCTTGCGCGGCATCGATGACGAACTCAACCAGAGGGATACCGAGGATTTTATGAATCACTTTCGGCGTTTTCGACTTCATGCGAGTACCCTGGCCGGCGGCGAGGATGAGTGCAATCGTTGGCATATGGAAAATCTCCTATCGCGTACACGCCTTTGCGAAATAAATTAATGCAACCGAACTGTTGCGTGCCCTACCATTCTAGCAAAAGAAAACGCGCCGCATTTCGCGAAACGCTTTTTGGACGTCGCATACATATCTTGAGAAAAACGTGCACAATTATCCAACAATAAAATAGCACCGACCGAAATGGTCGGTGCTATCGCATTTCAATGGCTGGGATACCAGGATTCGAACCTAGATAGCTGGCACCAAAAGCCAGAGTCCTGCCATTAGACGATATCCCAAAGTGACAAAATAATACTTTACACGATAGAGCGGTGTGTGGCAAGAATCGCCGCTTCAATCACCTCGAGGTCGACGGGCTTATCGACATCGGCTCCGATTGCCGCATATTCGGTATAAATCGCTGCGCAGGGTCCCCCGAGCAACTCGCCCATTTTCTTTTCGACTTCAGTGACATCGAGTTTTCCGCTCGCTAAATTGAACACAAAACGAGGCCCCACCGTGCGGACCATCTTCAAAGGATTCTTGCGCGTTTCGAAAAGCTGCTGGAGCGTATCTTTGATACGCAGTTTGAACTCAGGCGAACCCAAAAAGAAGTTCCCACCCGTGACGGGACCGCCTTTGATTTTTATATAGGTACGAACAGAACCCGGAAACTGTTCTTCCAGGTGTTCTTTACGAATAAGCGGATACGCGAAATCGACATTCGCTCGGAGTGTCTGCTCGACGAAATCATCGACCGCCTCGGGAGTGAGCGCCGGAATATCGGCGGTGACACCAAGAATATGAAGATCGTTTTTCAAAACATCCGCTCCGGCCAGCGCATTATCGGTAAACGACTTATCACACTCGACTATATGGTTGACTTTCGTCTTCAGTTCATCGCCGATATACTTCGCATCAGGAATGACGATTGCAATTTCCCTCACGGATTTTGCTTCGCGCAGTGCATCGACGACCCACTCGATCATCGACTTGTCGAGTACTTTGACAAGTCCTTTGACCGGAGTAATCGAATCGACCGGCTCGCCGTCGCCGCCGCCGAGAACAATCACATCGACGGTATTTTCATGTTCGGGTGTAAGTGTATATTTCGTCACAATATATTCGCTTTCTGCAAACCGATGAGGCCCCTATTCAAATCCCAATCTATTGTGGAAGTTTCACGCCGGGCTTTCCACCGATAGTACTCACTTCGTTTATTTTCGTCACACCCTGAGAGCGCAACGATGTCGCTACTGAAAAAAACCCGTACTCCACACACTTTTTTTGCAGTGCTTCCGCCTGTTCGGGCGTCGCGCAGAGCGCGAACACGCACGAACCGGAACCCGAGACCTCTGCACAAAGACTTTCGCGCTGGGTTTTTAAAAACAACAGCGCATCTCCGATACTCGGTTCGACTGCAACGGATGCAGCCGCCAAGTTATTATAGACCTCTCCCGCCAACAGCCGCGCCATACCCGCATGGCTCGTCATCAGCAAGTCGCGTTGAGCATCCACTTCGACGAAATCATGAAGGATACCGATAAGCAACTCCATACTCCGTATCGGTAGAGGGCTTTCATCGAAAGCCTTGTACACCCGAGCCGTCGAAACGGTGAGATTGCGAGGCATTGCCAACACGACGGGAACGCCTGTTGCCGGAGGCAAAGACTCCTCGAGAACTTCACCTCGCTCCGTCATGACACTCGCTCCCGTCGGAGCGAGAAAGACAGGGACATCGGACCCTAAAGAAGCGGCGATTCGCATACAGAGAGTTCCGACCGGGTTGATGCCATCCGCCACTGCAAGAGCATATATAACTGCAGCTGCGTTCGAAGAACCACCGCCGAGACCGGCTCCGTGCGGCAGGCGCTTATCGATATGTATCGAATAGTTGCTCGATGTACCTGTTTCACGCGCGAACAAAACCGCCGCTTTGTAAGCAAGGTTATTTTCAGGTGCAATTCCGAGATTCACCGAGCACGTGAGATTCAGCTTTTCAGACGGCTCCACTGCAACGACATCGCCGAAAGCGAGTGTATGAAACACCGAATCCACCCGGTGGTAGCCATCTCTCATTTTTGCGCCGACATTGAGCGCCAAGTTTATTTTTGCTGGGGAAAATACCTTCATACTTCCTCAGTTCTACCGTTTAATTTTGAGACAAAGGAAAGCGCAAGACACCTTGCGCTTATTCGTTGCGATTTAATTCGAGCACTCAATCCAAGGAAATACCGGTTCTCCACTTTCGGGATGCGATAGCTCCACCGAACCGGTCAATACATCGACATATTTGTATGAAGCGCGTGCACGACGATTTCTTTTCTTGCGGACTTCCACCAAAAACACCGATGGATGAGTCTGCAAAATCATACCTTGGCACTCCATTACTTTCGAACGACCCATGTTCGCGCGAATACACACGATTGAGCCGGTCATGTCTTCGAGGACCGTGCGAATGTCGCCTTCTGCTTCGGCAAGACGATTCAATTCCATACTGAAAACCTCCTATATGACAAGGAACCAGTATAACACGGTCAGAAGACTTACAGAGTGTCCGGTCTATGAAGACACGACCAGACGAACGTCTTCCAAGGAAATGGCATCATCGGCTTTCACGGGGACTGCCCCATCGAGTTCTTGTCCGTTGAGAAATACAGGATACGAAAAATCCAAGATATCGAGGTACATGTCTCCGTCCTGCCTGTAAAGATGCAACTGCCGCTTAGCCACGCGACTCGATTTAAGAAAAACATCGTTGAAACCCGCCGATCCGATGTAGAGGGATCCGTTGTGGGAAATAAATTTCTTTTGCAGTCTGCCCTTTTTCCACAGTTCGAGAAAAATATCGCCCGCATGCTCACCGGAAAGTGCATTCTCAAATGATTTTTTGGATGGGACCTCGGCGATTTCTTCTCGCTCTTCCTCTTTTTCAACCGGGCTGATCGACATCTCGATGAAGCTATAGAGACATTCGAAACAGGTAGTTGCGTTTTCAACCGCACGCGCTCCGCAAATCGGACATGTTTTCATGATGCATCCTCCTGAAAAGTATTCGTTATGATCGTGTCACAAAGATTTATGTAGCTGCTGTGTCCGGCAGCCATTTCCAATACCGATCTTGCTCCAGGTTCGGAGACATAAAGTTTGCCCGGGAAAATATTCTTTACAACTCGAATCACTTTATTGTGTGAATCCAAAAATACAAGATCTATCGCAAAGCCCATTCCGACGGTATGTATCGCATTGCACGGAGAGAGAAGTAATGCATCTACCCCAAGCGGAAACTCCTTCATACCCAGCAGTCCTTTGAGCCGTGATATGAATGTCGTCGCTTGACGAACCCGCAACGTTACCGTCATGGCAGCACTCCGGCGAACCAGGCCGGAATATATGAATGCTTGATTCTCTTTATACTCAGCACCGTCTGGGGCAATTTTCCTTGGGTATATCTCATCTTGAACGGATAAAAAATGATTCCCGTCTGCACCTCCCTTCCCGAAGGAACAAGGGTTGAGGGAGACCCGAACACCGAACAAACAACCTGCACTTTCGAAGGCCAGGGATAGTCCAAAGCATTTTTCTTGATACCTTGGGTGGAAACATAAGAATTGGTATTCGACTGGTACAATTCACGCACGATCTCATTTCCCATCCGATCGCTTTTGGCCGCTATGCTGACGAACATAAAGAGATTGCAAGCGACTATCAAAACAAGCAGAAACGCCGGAATGACCGTGAAAAGCTCCGCGACCATTTGTCCGGAATCGCCATGATACGTATCGGATACGCTCGTCGCGCTTGGTTTCATATGCTTCACGACCCATCAGGTATTGCTGAAAGTACCAGCAATACATTACTTTTCAGCCACATGACCGATGTTTGGACTACCTGAGAATAATTGATATGGAAGGGAAGATTTATCGCATTTCCAGAAGCGGCTACGGGCAAAACATTGCGTATCCTACTCCCCGCATCGGTTTCATAGCCCGACACCGATTCGCTGATTACTTCTTTCAAACCCGTCGCATTCAGTCCGCCCGATTGTTCCAAAGCCTTTTTTGAAGCCCGCAGCGCAGTGAAAAACCTGCCTTCGGCATCAGGGCGGCTCGGATCTCCGATTGTCGCCGTATTGACCAAAAACGGTTTATAGGAGCGCATATCGGGTGGCTCCACGCCCGCAAGGGCGATGAGTTTCGACATGAAAGAATCAGCTATCGCTCCGATTCCCCAGGGAAGAGAAGAAAACATACGCGACAGACTTTTGTCCGAATTCGTAAACACTTGCGTGCATTTTACCCATATCGATGAAAGCGCACCGAACATCGAGTCATCCCCGTCGATCGAATTGTAGATGAGTCCGCCGAGCCGACCGGAATCTGAGCTCAAATAATTATTCGTCGTACTGACCCCTGCCTTAATATCGTATAGCCCCTTTGCCGGCATTATTTTAGACGCCGCCAGAGCAACCTGCGGACCGAGTTCCACGTTCTCTGTGTTGGTGATCTCAGAAAGGGTAAACCCCGGCATCGCGCGCCCACCGCTTGCATATGCGATGCATAGAATACCTCGAGAACCAGCAGGTTCATACGTGAGTCTGCCACCTTTTAAATACTTCTCGGCCGCTTTGAGCAACTCGTCGAATCCATTTCGGGTCCGCTCCTGCATTCCTTGCGACTTTTCTTTGATGAGAGCGCGAATTTCTTCATAGGATCGAATCGCCGAAGCTTCAGAGTTCCACGCTTCCAGAAAGCTCGATGAATTCTGACGCCACGACTGAACCGCAGCCCAAGAAAAAGGACGGCACACGGAGCACGGAGGATGATCCGCATCCCCATATACCGCAGAAATATCCACTGTTTGCAGTACCTCACTCGCGTTTGCAAGACCGCTGCATTCTTGGTCGCAATGGTACGCTTTACGCCGGCCCGTCTCATGTTCGAGCAAATACACTTGTTGTTCGCTCCAAACACGGTAGAGCTCATCGATGTCCACTTGAACCGATGTCATCGGTCCATCCGCCACCGGTTCCTCCCCGATGGCATCCTGCACCCGAGAACGAACCGAATCCGTCACAGACTTGAGATCGCGATTGTATATCTCTTCCAAACTCAACCGAGCGCTTTGTGATGACTCATCGATGGGGTTTGCGGAGTAACCGACTCCTTGCACCTGCGCAGCGACCTTTTCGAACTCTCCTTTGAAATCGGCCAATGACTGTGACGGATTCCAGCGTGCACGAGGCACACCGATTGCCTTGTAGATATCGGCGGAATAACATTCATCGATGGCAGTCTGAAGTTTTTCATCAAGAACTTTTAAATCTGTGGCATCCGTTTTGTTACTGTTCGATGTTTTCTCGATTGATGAGACGAGTTCTCCTTCCGTCTCGGAAAAATCACTGCGCGTCACCACTCCTTTCGCAGGGAACGGAATCGTAATTACGTGGTAGCTCGATTTATTGAATGAATCTCGTGCGGATGCGTTCTGAGCCACGAGATTCGAAGCATACCCCAAAGCGAGGTACGGCGCGGCATCGGATATCTTTTGCGCAGCTCCATAGACCGCATCGGAAAATTTTCGCCTTGCTTCGACGAAATCTTTATCAAACGCGACGGATCGCTCCAAAAACGGCGCCATTGCAGCACCCCCGACGGGTGCACCGACGACACTTGCCACACCTGCCACGAGGACGGTCGCGTGTATGACAAGTCCGAACAGGTTCAAAGACATCATCACCGCATCGATAACCTGTATGACACTTACTGTTTTTGCAATGGCATCCGCCGCACCGACCGCTCCCATGTCTGCCATGAACTGAACATCGGCAGATGACGAATTGACCCAATACCATTGCATGCTAAAGGCAACGAGAACGACGACGAGCACGATGGATACGACGACCGTCAGCGCAGTCGAACCCTCATCGTTTTTAAATAATCTCAGCATTTCGCATCACCTTCGAACCCCGACGATCAACGGTCCTTCCCCATACGAGGGGTCGACCTGCAACTGAGCGCCCCATATTTTCGTACTGGAGGAAACCACCAACAATCCGGCGGCATCTTTTTTCAAAGCCGCTCCCACAAGTGGCAGAGGCTTTTGTTTTATAGAGACGGATACTTTAAAAAAATCTGACCGGGGATTTCCATCCACGCTCACTTGGAGAGAGCCCGGTACATAAAATAAATCGGTTTGTGGCAAGGCGCTGAGCTTATCGGCGGCATATGCTTTAAGCAATGCCGAGTGATTCGCACCCCCGTAGGAAATATCGGTTGCCGCGACGCGAGCGACACACCCGACGGTATAGCCGACCATCATTTTCCCAATCAGCATCACCGCAGGTTGGAGAAGCATGAAAATCATGAGGCAAATTACAGAAATCACAATCGGGGTCTCGACCATGGCTTGACCCTCCTCTGCTCGAAAGACCCTAATGCATGAGAATGTCTTTTGCACCTTGTGCACTCCCTCCCATCGATGATGAATTTGAATAGGGCGCGGAGGTAAAAGTTTTTCCCAGCATAGAGTCCTGTCTTACCGCTTCTTCACGCCATCCGTGCCAAACACCGGCAAGTGCAAGAAGAATAATCGCAACCAAGAAGGATCCGATGAGGTATTCGAGAACCGCCTGCCCGGAGGACTCCTCAAGTCGTTTCATCTCGACGCCACTAGGTGATTAGTGAAATCTGGCTGGTTATCGACCCCCACAAGCCGGTGAGCGCTGCGTTGAATTTCGTCGCCAGTCCGATGGCTGCGATTACGACAACTGCAAGGATAATGAGATACTCAGATATTCCTTGCCCCGAATCTTCCCCGAAGTAAGACCTCAAATAATAATAGAGTTGCATGGTCCTTTCCTTCCTCTTCCAATGGATATGAACTTCCTTACCGTTTGCTAAGCACCCATATTTATTCCTTGCATCACCTCCATCAAAATCGGCCCCAAAAGCAAAATCAGCATTGCAGGTAAAATGCATACTCCGAGTGGGAGGAGGATTTTCACCGGCTTTTTCGCTATCTCCTCTTCAACCTTTTCCTTTCTATAGGCACGTATATCGCTCAACTGATCGTCGAGAGCAAGCGATAGGGGACTACCGAGATACAGCGCTCTTTTTATCGTTGCGATAAACCGGAAAAATATTTCCGAATCGATTTCCTTGGCGAGCTCGTCAAGCGCATCGCTTCGCGAGCGCACACCGGAAATGTAGGAGCGATAGGTCTTGCGAGAAGCAAGCGCGAGCGGGGCATCGAAACTATCGACATACGAACCGAAGGCTGTATCGAATGTCGCTCCGGCTTCTACTCCGAGAACAATCATGTTCATCATTCCGGCAAGATCTCGTTCATAGGTTTCTCGCTTTTTATCAGCAAGCCGAAGTAGGGCTCGATCAACCAATTGAGAGAAAAGAAACATCCCGCCGACACAGAAACAAATCGAGTAAAAGGATCCCAAAACAAGCCCGCATACTCCGATGACCACACCAAAGCCTGCCGAGCTCGCAGAAACAAGCGTGTTGTACTGACGAAAGGAGAGCGGGTCCATATACGAATGCAGGACACGCGATTCCTTTACCTTTTGCAGAGTCTCGGTTTGCAGCCCCTCCCGCACGCGAGCAAGAACTTCTACCGGAGCACCTATAACCGGATGATTTTCGAAAAAGCACAAAACGGCTTGGAGCGCCGCCATGACCTTCCGATGGGAGCAAGCACGTTCGCGATCCTCTCCGTGAAAGCCGCCATGGATTCGTTCGAGTGCCATGCCATGATATCGATGCTTCTCCGTATGATTTGAATACATCGAATGCACGAATAAACCAAAGAAAAGCGAGCCCGCAATTCCGAAAACAGTTGTCATCACATCAAAATGCATAGCCACGTCCTTTAGGAAATCGAAATTTTCATAATATTTCGGACTGCCAATAAACCGATGAGATCAAGCCCCACCGCGAAATAAAATAAGACCTTGCCCACAGGGTTTGCAAAGAACGCGGCAAAATACCCCGGCATGAGAAAATTCATAGCAACGACGAGAATGGGTGGAACGAATCCGACCACCTGGACCGAAAGTCGTCCTTGAGCCGTTTGCGTCTTCAAATTTTGCTCGAAAAGAAGGTTCTGCCTCATCTGAGAAGAAAACTCAGCAAGTACGTTTCGAATATTTCCTCCCGATTGATATTGAATTCTGATTGCAGCCGCCAGCGTATGGAGTTCGGGCCGGGAGGTTTCTCGAGCGCATTTTTCAAAGGCCTCATCGGCAGAAAACCCATAATTCACTAAAGCCACCATTTCTTTGATGATTCCGCCCATAGGCTCTTTGGCATTTTCACAAGATGCAAGAATCGCTTGGGAAAGCGAACGACCTGCGCTCAGCGAATCAGACAAGTCATCGGCAAAATCTATAGATTGCGTGCGCAACAATTGCGCTGTCTTTTCTGAACGCCTCGTTAAATAAAGCACTGAAATCACGTAGAATGTCACCAAAATCAAAAGACCAAAAAGTGCATGACGCAAAATAATCGATAACAACATGACACAAGAAATCAGCACCAACGACCACTTCAGCAAGGTCCCACCTTCAGCATCGATATTGGCACGAGAGAGAACGCCATCTACATAGTGTTCCCACGTGGCCGGAACCACTCTTTTGCCGGGGAATATTTCGGGAAGTCGCTCGAGAAGGGAAACGAGTACAGAAATGTTGCGCACGCCTACGGTCGGAGCATCCTGATCGGCTCCGTTGGAAAATGTGCTCCCTGCGCGTAAAAGCGAAGATTTTTTCATCTCGTTATTGTGCAAATAAGCTGCCAAAAACCGACCGCAAAGAAACCCGGCGAAAGTTATGCAAATGACGAACAAAATACCGCACGCTACAACTGTGAAACCCATCGATCCACCTCCGAATCCGAAGCAATTCCCTTGACAATGAACTCTTGCATAAGCTTCTCATTGCAAGAAAAGTCCCAATGTCCTTGGATTTTTCCTTCGAGAGTTTTTCCTTCTTGAACATAGGAGCAGATTCGTTCGAGCAAACATGCGTCTTCCGAAACTCCTTTCACAAGAGCAATTTCAGTGATTCTTCGCACTCCATCCGCGAATCTGCTTTGATGGACGATAACATCGAATGCCGAAGCTATTTGCGCGAGTATCTGTGTATGCGGCAACTGAGCGCCATACCCGACCATGGTGATGAGCCTTCCCGCCGCCTCATCAGCAGAATTCGCATGAAGAGTCGTCAGCGAACCGTCATGTCCGGTGTTCATCGCTTGGAGCATCTCGAGTGCCTCCGCACCGCGAACTTCACCGACGACGATTCTGTCCGGACGCATCCTCAGACTGTTTATCACCAATTCCCTGATAGTAACCGCGCCCTTCCCTTCGAGATTGGCCGGCCGGCTCTCCAGACGGATCACGTGCGGATGGCGTTCGAACTTCAGCTCCGCGGAATCCTCTATGGTGATAATTCGCTCATGAATGTCGATTGCATTGGACAAGGCATTGAGCAACGTGGTTTTACCGGAACCGGTGCCCCCCGTCACTGCGATATTCTTTCTTGCCTGCACCAACCAAAGAAGCAATTGGGAAAGTTGAGGAGACATCGTACCGAGACGAGTAAGCTCTTCGAAATCAAAAATCTCATCCCGAAATTTACGAATCGTCAAAATGGGGCCGTCCAAAGATAAGGGCGGAATAACCGCATGGACACGATGCCCCTGCGGCAGACGCGCATTCACCATAGGTGTGCGCTCATCGATTCTGCGCCCGAGAGGAGATATAATCCTGTCGATAATCGTACGAACCTCTTGATCGTTCTTAAAAGAAAAACTTGATTGGTAAAGACGTCCATCGCGTTCGAAGAATATTTTCTTTCCGCCGTTGACCATTATTTCTGTAACCGAAGGGTCATCGAGTAAATCATCGATTGGACCGAACCCGAGAATTGCCGAAATGACTTTTCCGACGACTTCACCGCGTCGTGCCGAATCGATAATTTTGCACGGTGGCTTGACGGTTATCTCATGTAAAATATGCTCCAATTCTTTTCGAGCTCCCGTTGGGTTCTCGACAATCAGACTTGCGATTTTTTGAGACGGGATTATTCTGTAGAGCTCATTCGTCACAATATCCACAAGCGAATTTTTCAAATCGGGCTTGTCATCATGCTGTATACGCCCGAGCAAAGTGTTCATTTCCATAACCACCTCGAGTTTTTATGCATAGCCGACCGCATGTTCTCAACATTCCTAACCGAAATTCCCATTTTCCCGGCAAGATGTTCATAAAGCACCTGAATACCGTCATCTCGCTTGAGCATGAGTTCCAAGGCCTCGGCAATATTGCCGCCTTCGAATATCATTGAGAACTCTTGCGGAGCATTTGCGATGGGAATCACTTTCTCGACGTCGATTCCGGATGCGATGTCATTTTGCGATAATCCTCGGCTTTGCATTCTATTCGCCACAAAAATGAACTGCTTAGCAGGAATTCCGAGCTTTGAACAAAGCCCCAGCAATTGAACGGTCGCGCGCATTGAAACGATACTCTGCTCACAAACACACACGGCCTGATCGCTCACATCTAGAACTTCTGCATGAAATAGCGTCCAAAATGCGCCCGTGTTCACCAATACGAGATCATATTCACGTCTGATGGCAGCGATGCATGTACGCACAAGTCCATTCAGAAGCTCTGCCTTTTCAGGAGCGGGATCAGGCGCGAACAGGGTGAGATTCTCATGAATCGGTCGACCATACCGAGCGACGGAAGAGACAGTCGCTGTAATACCTTGCATCATTTCCAGAATAGTCGGGCCCTGTATTCTATTGAATAAGAAGCCGAGATCGCCGAATTGCAAATCGAAATCGACGAGAGCCACGTTCACCCCATCGGAAGAAAACTGCTCCGCCAACAAGCACGCAATGGTCGAACGTCCGCACCCACCCTTTGCACCGACGAAAGTCACAACGTTTCCCCGCTTCCCGAGCTCCTCCCCTCGTTTCCGAGCAAGTCCTGCTGTTTCGGGGACATACAGTCGGGATCGAGAGACTCTCTCAATCGCAAGGTTGAGATCTTCTTCTCTACAACCTTCCTCAACCGCAGCGCTTGCACCCGCAAGCATCGCTTTATTCACCAGCCCATCGTCACGGTTTGCCAAAATGGCGATGACTCGCATGCCGGTGAATTCATTGCGGAGAGCATCGACGAGATTGAGCGGTGCGATGTCACCCACCGTATTTCCAACAATCGCTATACCCTCTCGGCGGCTTTCCTTGGTGTTGAGCGCTTCGAAAAGTTCTGCACCACTCGAATAGAAGTGGACCTCACCGGGTCCTCTCTGTTTCGCGAGAAATTCCAAGCGGGATCGTTCCCGCGAATCGGAGGTTACAATCGCAATTATCTCGCTCATTTTTCTGTCCTCGGCGCAAGTTCGATTGCCGAGGTCGCTTCCACCAGTGACGATAACTTGGCATCGGAGTTTTTCGGCATGACGATATAGGTCGCGTTCGCCGATGAAGCGGCGGCTACCTGCGCAACAAGTTCGTCGGGAATCGACAGTGTTATCCATGTGATATCCGGAGCCGAAGAAGACCCGATCAACGTGCCGCTTCTTTTTGAATCGGTTTCCGTACTCGAGACCAAGACCTCGACATGTTCAGCCAAAATACTCGTACGATCGGTGTCCGAAGTATCCAAGAGCGTCACATACATTCCCGCTTTCGCCTGCCCTCCGAGCGCACGTACGGGGTCGGTCTGCAGCGTAATCGCGGTACACCCTTCCGGTATTTCATCCATTTTGTTCGCATTATCTTTTACGCGAAGCAAGGAAATCGGCTCGCCTTTTACGATATGTTCGCTCGCCCTCTTATTTCGAATAGCGAGTCGATTACGGCCAAGCACCGCTTTTTCGGGAAGGAGGGAAGCCACCCACGACTTCGTCTTTATTTCTTTATCAGATATGAGTTCGCCGGCCTTGATGTCTTTTGTCGCAACGCAGACTTCGACGATATCGCCCCCATACCTCTCAAAAAGGATGCGATTATCGCGTTCGGAGGAAGTCGTGATCCCCCACACGAATCCACCGGCTGCGACTAAAGCACACAAACCGAAGACCACACCGAGCGTCGCACGCTTATCAAGAGCCATAACCGCATCCTTTCATCGAGTACAGCCATGATGCCATGGACAGCTTTCACACCTCTGAATCTTTTCTGTGCGGTACCTTAACAATTGATGAATTCTCGGGGATACTGGAAAGCACGAGAAAGGTATGCCTCCATGTCTTACACGAAAATAATGAAATCCCCGCTCGGCCCGCTTGTTATCTCTGCAAGCGAAAAAGGGATTACCTGTCTTGATTTTTTTGTAGGTGGGGATACCGAGCTTACTCAAGATTCGGCTGAAGCAAACTGCTGGAAAAATAGCGGGACCGCCACTGAAAAATATCACGTAGATCGGGCGATCTCGCAGCTCGAAGAATATTTCTCCGGGAAGAGAACGGAGTTCGATCTCGATCTCGATATAACTACCGGCACCGATTTCCAGCAAAAAGTCTGGCAGGCACTCACGACCATCCCCTACGGCGAGACTGCAACCTATAAAGAAATCGCAGAGAGAATCGGGAACCCGAAGGCTTGTCGCGCCGTCGGAGGAGCCAACAACAAAAACCCCATCGCCATCGTCGTACCCTGTCACCGCGTAATCGGCAGCAATGGAAAATTGATCGGCTACGCCGGCGGTCTTTCGAAAAAGGTAGCGCTTCTCGAACGGGAGCAACGATAGCGTAAAGTCACAAAATAAGCCCCACACAAAAAGTGCGGGGCTTATGCAGTTCTTAGCTCAGCTTACAGTGAAAATACTAGTTCTACGGTAACGCTTATTCGGCACTGTCGTTCGAAGCGACAACGGGCTCCTCGGACGACAATGCCTCCGGATGCACATCGTCTGCCGGGGCCGGTATCGCCGATGCTTTCAAGCGATTGTAAAACTCCGCCTCGCCGATCTGCATGTAGGGCCCGACCCAAAGCATGGCAAGACCGAACGTCACGATACCGAGTAGAACCCAGAGGAAAAAGCTGAGCTGGAAAACGAACAACTCGAATTTGTGACCGCGCATCATATCGCTCGAAAGTTTCAGCGTCTCATCGTAGGTCAATTCCGGATTCTCCAAGTAAATGTAGTAGACCATCGCATAGCGATACTGCGCGATGATTCCGGGAATGATAAACAGCAAAGACCAGAGAAAAATCTTCACCAACGTCACAAAAACGAGTCCCGCTACATGGGCGAAATCCTTAAATACACCGAACACATCCGACGTCGATTGTTGCTCGCCTCTCAACGCAGCAAGCGACATCTTCACAAAGCCTATCCGGAGGACACCGGCGATAATGACGATCACGAAATTAAAGACCATGCTGCTCAACCACATTCCCGCCGTCGGGTTCACAGCGGGTTGCGAGGAGCTGAAAATTGCCTCGTACAAACCAACGAACGTCGTAGTGATGAGCGTCAGTATCAAATACGCCAACACCATGGTCGACGTCTGCGCACGCAACGCAGATTTCGCCGTTTTCTTAATATCTGCCCTGTTGAGCGAATCCATATCGTGTTCTCCTCTGCGCCCTTTGCGGGCGCGAACGGTCGTGTGCTTCTTCGGTGCGCTCGGTCGTATCTCTATATCGTCCAATTTCCCTCTCGGAAAATTGCAATTTCTTCGCCTTGCTCCGTCGTGCCGATGATTTCGAGATCGGCGGTACCGAACATGAAGTCGACATGCTCGAGCGACTGGTTCATCCCCTTTGCGAGGAGCTCGTCCTTGGTCATACTCTGGCCGTTTTCAATCGACTCCGGATAGCTTTCACCGAGCGCCAAGTGACAGGCGGCGTTTTCATCGTAAAGCGTGGTGAAAAAGAGTTTTCCGGTGTTTTGCACGGTCGAATCGAAAGGCACCAGCGCGACCTCACCCAAATGCTTCGCTCCTTCATCGGTGGCCAAAAGATGCTCGATGATCTCGGCACCTTTATCCGCAGAAAAATGTGCGACCTTGCCGTCTTTGAATTCGAACCTGAGGCCCTCTACGAGCACGTTGTTATAAAAGAGAGGCTTGGAGGCCACGACCACACCGTCGACCTTGTCACGATGCGGAGCGGCGAAAATCTCCTCACTGGGCATATTGGCGATAAACGGCACGTCGTTCGCACCGTTTTCTTGCGAGCCGGCGAAATGATACCCCTCGGGGAGGCCGAGGGTCAGATCGGTTCCCAAACCGCTCTTGAAGTGCAACTCGGTGAAACGAGCCTCGTTAAGCTTATCGCGATACGTGTTGTTTCGAGCAACATGTGCATCCCATGCGGCGATGGGATCTCCTTTAAGGCAGCGGGTGCAAAGCAGCACATCATACCAGAGAGCAGCGAGCCCCTCGCTTTGCGAAAGCTCAGGATAAACGAGTGAGGCCCAAGGAATCGTCGCGACACTTGCTATATTCCAACGAACGACCCCCTTCATACGGGCATCGCTCATCTTTTCGGTTGCTTTCATGCGCGCGACGCGACTGGCGCCGAGTTTCTCGGGATCGAGACCGACCGGCGGAGGAAACTCGGTATCGAGGTGCAAATAAACCGCGTTCTCATTCGCATAGTCGTTGTATGAATCGGCAAACCACTGCGGGATATCGGTGAGAGTTTCCTTCTCGGCGTAACGAATGCGCAGCTCGCCGCCGGGGATGTCGTTCCAGCGCGTGATGACGTCTTTTGCGCCGGCTTCATAGGCTTGGCGCATGACCATTCTAGCGAGCTCGGCACCCTCGATCGGCGCGCTCAATATCAGCGTTTGTCCGGCGTGGAGGTTGACCCCGCGCACGATGAGAAGCTTCGCATACTCTTGGAGACGTTCATTCAAATTCGAAACTGCTTTTTTCATCATTATCCTTTCTAAAAAATTACATCGGATCCGTCGTAAAAAATTCTAAATATCCACGCGAAGGCGGAATTCATACAATGCCACATCTTTACTATAAGAGAATGAGTCGATATGTGCAGCAAATGACGACGATTCCTGGGGAAACGACAAATAAAAAGCACCCGTGAAGGCGCTTGAAAGTGCAGTGGCGGGAGTAACGGGGTTCGAACCCGCGACCTCTGGCTTGACAGGCCAGCGCTCTAACCAGCTGAGCTATACCCCCGTAGAAGGCATCGCCGTCAATAAAAGAACAGCGAATGAAAATGATACCGTGTTGCGCCATAGATGTCTAGTTTGTATGAAAAAAAATGAAAAATACTTTCCCTCGTCTATCCACGAAAAGGCCGCGGACAGGTATACTCATCTGCATGAAATCATTGAAACTTTCCCTGCTCATTGCGCTGAGGTTCCTCAAGTCGGAACCGGTTCAGTCGTTTTTCATCATGGGCGGTATCGCCATCGGCATAACCACGCAAATCTTCGTCGGGACGCTCATCATATCGCTACAAAATTCTCTCATAGACCAAACCATCGGCACAAGTCCGCAAATCACCTTGCAAGCTGCGAAGAATTCCGACCCGATCGTCCTGAACGCCCATTTGAAAAACGCCCTCGGCATAAAGACCATCGCGCAGTCCTCGATCCTCCCCGTCAGAACGACCACGACCCTCTACAGCAATGACACCGAATCCACCTCGCTCTCACTTATCGGAGGCACGCTCAAAGATCTCGACGGCGTTTACCGTGTCACCGACCACCTGATCACTCCGAAGGCGAAGTTGGGCACCACAGACATCTTTCTGGGAAAAGACTTCGCAACTGCTCAAAACGTAAAACTCGGCGATAGCATTGTGTTGAGAATGCAAACGGGTGGCACCCAAACGTTTACCGTCGCCGGCATCTTCGACATCGGATCGGCCGTGTTCAACGAGCGACAAGCATTCGCAAACGGTGAGACCGTCCGGCACCTGCTGGGTTGGCGCAGCGATGAGTATAGCGCCGTCCAGGCTCAATTCATCGATCCGTTTACTTCGAAGGATACCGTAGCTTGGCTTAAAACGCAGTTTCCCGAATTGAAGATAACCGAATGGCAGGGACAGAATGCAGATTTGCTCAAAGGGCTCACCAGCCAATCCATGTCGAGTTATCTCATACAAGGTTTCGTGCTGATTGCGATAGCCATAGGTATCGCATCGACGCTTGCCGTCGCGGCTGTGCAGAAAATGAAGCAGATCGGCATTTTAAAGGCGATGGGCATGTCGGATAGAAATGCCGGGGCAATTTTCTTCTTCCAAGCGCTCGGACTCGGAATCGGAGGATCGACGATGGGTCTCATCCTGTCTTTCCTCGCCGTCAAAGCGTTCGGTCTCATGCCTGCAACCTTTACCATAGTTCTGCAACCGGGGCTCATGGTCGGCTCTTGGATCATCGGCATTCTCGTCGCAATGCTCAGCTCCGCGGTACCGATCGTCAAAACGACTCGTCTCGACCCGATCGAGGTCATTCAAAATGGATAATGCACAAAATAACGCAAGCGTTTCACGCGAGCTCATACGGACCGACCATCTCGAAAAAACCTATGGCGAGGGATCAAACGCAACGCACGCGCTCAAAGATGCCAACATCACCATCCATGAAGGGGAATTCGCCGCGATCATAGGGCAATCGGGTTCGGGCAAGTCGACGCTGATGAATATGATCGGCCTTCTCGACACACCGACATCCGGCGAAATATTTCTCCGAGATAAGCCTCTTTCGAAACTATCGAAAATCGAGAAATCGGCGTTGCGAAATCAGATGATAGGATTCGTATTCCAGTTCCATTACCTACTCCCGGAATTCACCGTTTTCGAGAATGCGCTCATGCCGTTGCGAATCGCGCAAAGAGATACTTCCGATGATGCCGTTCGCCGCGTCGAGGAAATTCTCGACCTGCTCGGCTTGAAAGGCCTCGAGCATAAGAACGCCAACGAGCTTTCCGGCGGGCAAAAACAGCGCGTCGCCATCGCCCGGGCACTCGCGAACCGCCCCTCCTTGATTTTGGCGGATGAACCGACCGGCAACTTGGATTCGAAGAACACGGAGACCGTCTACGACCTTTTCCGCGAAATCAACAAAGAGTTCGGTACGGGATTTGTGTTCGTTACGCACGATTACACCATCGCCCGACGCGCAGACCGTATAATCGAAATTGCCGACGGAGTACTTGTCGACGATAAAAACAAGGCATAATGAAACGTAGCCAGCCTATTTCCGATGTGTGATTTTCACGATACCGAGGAGCACTCCCGTGTCTGCCTTTTTTCAGCACTACCACGTTGCAATCATTGTCGTGACGGCAGTTGTTGTATTTCTCTTACTTTTCCTTTATCGTGTCGTGTCCGAAGCCAAGGATCTGTGCATCCGCCACATTCGACTCAGAATTCCCGATCTCGATCCGCGCCTCGAAGGATTCAAAATATTCTTCGGAGCCGACATCCACGCCGGCCTGCCTTTACGCCATAGGGGAATGGCAAACCTCGTCACGTTCATAAACGAACAACATGCCGATGTCATTTTGCTCGGTGGCGACTACGTCGGCGGGCACTTCCGCGGCAACGAATATTTCTATCCTGCCATCAAAAACCTCGAGGCACGTTATGGGACGTATGCCGTCATGGGCAATCACGACTATTGGGAAACCGAGGCGGATGCCGATCGTCTCATGGCCGAGGCGGGAGTGACACTTCTGCGCAACGCCAATATACGTTTCGAGCACAACGGGGCAGGAGTCAATATAGCCGGCGTCGACGATTTATGGGCGGGAAAGCCGAACCTCGAGGAGACGGCCACCGGCATCGACCAAAATGAATTCGCCATCATGATCAGCCACAATCCCGATATATTCGCCGACGGTTTGCCCAACGACAATCTCGGCGGATTCGACCTGGCGCTTGCCGGCCATACCCATGCGGGACAAATCACCGGATTCGGCAAATGGGCGTACGCACCGACAGATCACGGGAAACGCTATCTGAAAGATTGGCGAATTGAAGACGACGTGCCGATACTGGTCACCAACGGAGTCGGGACCATCGGATTCCCCATCAGGTTTTACGCCCCTGCAGAAATCCACATCATCGAGCTGTCGAGGGGCCCACAAGAAATCACCAACCTCGACGAAGGCGAATAATCAGTATCAGGCTGGAAAACCTGACCCGCGGGGGTTCAGGGCATCTTGTGCGCGCAAGGCACGCAAATGGCACGAGACGCCCGAGCAGACGGGTCTGACACATGCGCTTGTCAGAGCAGCCACCCTATGACGAAAGCTCGACCTTGAGCCGCTTACCAACCGCCGTCGCAGCACGCTCCAGAGTGGAAAGCGACACCGCCGGATTGGTCGGATCGAGCAGCCGGTCGAGGGCAGGCCTGCTCGTCTTCATGCGGTGAGCCATTTCCGACTTGGTGAGTAATCTTCTGAGGTGTCATTGATTCAGCATAGGAACTTCCGCTCTGTTGCTGGCTCCATACAGCTCACCATTCGCTGTCCAAACCTCGACCCTATTGAGGTCTTTGATCTGCTCGCCGATTAGCGAGTGAATGGCCATCGCAGTTTGCTTGAGCTCTCCCTCAGTTACGTTGTTCGTTTGGACCGTAACCTTGACCGTGTCCCATCCCGCATCCTCGAAGCTGACGATGAAGGGAACAAGAGTGTCCTCCACGCCCCCCAGCTCACCCAGCTTGTCGATCGAATCAACTCCGAAGGCCGCTAGGTAGGCCGTTTCAGTACGCTTGGCGAGGTCGCTGGTGCTCGCCGCCGATGGCGTTGGTTCGTCTGGCACGGGGCTGCTCTTTGCAGCCTCGCCTGGTTCTGGCGCGGGGCTGCTCTCTGCAGCCTTCTCCAGTTCCTTCGTCGGAAATGTGTGATAGGTAATGACTATCTTCGCGCCTTTCGGGAATCTGCTGTCGGCGTCGAACTCAGTCTCGCCGTTGACAGACACCCGTTCGACCTCTCCATCCTTTGTCAACCAGCCAGTGACCAAGTCATCCATCGATGTTGTATCAATGCTGGCGAAACCGGCAGACTTCAACTTGGTCACTACGTCCTTGTAGTTATCGCCCTTAAGGTCACTAGACGATGCTGGCATCGCGATTGTGTCGCTCGGCTCGTTGGGCGTACCAGGAATAGCCAGGGCAACAACAAACAAGAGGGCGACCGCACCGACAGCAACCCAACGACCTATTGGGTGTCGACGCCACCATCTTCCCAATCGGTAGCTCCAACTGTCGGAGTGAACCCCTGCTTTCGTTCCTGAGTCGCTCACTGCTTCCCCCTTTGCCTCGAAGATTCCGAATGCTCTACGATCTCGGTGCCATGAACCGGTGTCCGCCTAACGTATTTGCGCATCAGTTGCGCGCCCATCTTCTTCCATCATTCTAACGCTTGCCGCGTCTGCTGCATGCGCTGGTTAGTCTGACCGCGCCGAGACGTACTCGACACCTTCCATCCCCTCGAAGTGCCCATCCTGGGTCCAGAACGTGGCGCTGTTGGCACGAGCGGCCGATAGGATGATCGCATCTGCCATCGGGATTCCTACCTCGACGCTCAACCGGGCAGCAGCCAGCGCTGATGATGCGGTCAGATCAACGACGCTGCCCTGTTGCATGAGCGCGACAGCCTGAAGCGCCGGACCCTCACCGCGCTGTTGCAGGACTCGCTTGAAGACCTCATATATGCTCACGCTGGGCACGATGAGTTCATCGATCGCTTCAAGCGCGACCGCGAAGAAGCCTGCGTTGGGCCCTGCGGTGAAGAACTCGAGCCACCCTGATGAGTCGACGACGTTCACAGTCGATCCTCATCGCGCGGAACGGTGGTGTCGATACCTGCGAGGAACCCGCGCATGCTTGCAATCGGGCGTACCGGTACGAACTCGACGCGGTCGCCGTACTCGATGGCTTGCACCTGCTGGCCCGGGTGAAGGTCGAGCCTTTCGCGGATTCTCTTGGGGATAACAACCTGGAACTTGGGCGAGATTGTGACCGTCGTCATGACGTACTCCTTATCGATACCAATATCGTACAACTCACAGTATATCGTTGGGAGACCCCTGTTGCAAGGCGACGCTGACAGGGTTCAGACTAGCGCGATTGCGCATCAGCTGCGGCTCATGCGCCCTCAACAAGTCTAGCGCTCCTGGCCGTCAGTTGGATGCGCTTGTTAGGTGGCCCGTCACTGGGTCGAAGCCAGCCGGAGGGCACTCAAAGACACTCATGTCGGTGCTGAGCGCAGCCAGTGGGTAAATCTGCATGGCGAGCCGCCTGCAGATGAAATACGCGGACAGCGCGTCACCATACGAGAACATGTGAGTGTCCTTTGGGTGATCGAAATCGTGCTTCGCCGAGTTGTTGATGGGTGCGAAACGACGAGCCTGCCCGTACGTTATCTCGTCCAGTGCGGCCTCAACCGACTTCTCGTGAAGCAGAGCGCCAAAGGGCAGGCGCGGCCTGCGACCAACGCGCTTCAGTAACGCCTCGATGTGGGCGGCGCTCTCCACGACAACTGACCTGGCAAGCCACGATGCATCTTCACGCACCATCATCAGATGGGCGGATGCGTACTGAAGCGGCCGGAATACCTCACGGTCGCTAATTGTGTAGCGCCCCACACCTTGACCTGGCATGTTGAGGGTGCCGCCGCCGAATCCGGGCTGCGCAATGGTGAGAACGCTTGGGCCAGCTATGGCGTAATCGAAGCCAGTGAAGACCGCGAGGTCTAGCTTGCTGCCAGGGTACATCGCATGAATGATCTGACACTCTGAGTCCGAGTAGAGCTCGCTCAAGAGTTCTTGAAGCGTCTGCGAATGCAAGTCTCCCCCTGGTCCACCTAACGTGTTGCGCATAACGCGCGAGCGATGCGCCTCTCTTAGTACGATAACCTCGTGCGAGTCGTGTTGATGCGCTTGTTAGGCAGCCGCGCTTCCAAAATGGCCATCTAGTATCTGCTTCGATACGAGCACCTCGTACAGTGTCGAGACGCCCTCAGAGTCAAAGCCCTCGACACGTTCACACGCCAATCCTATTTGGGCTGCAATCTTGTCAGAGAGAATGCGATTTCGAACATTTGACAGGCGTTCAATGAGAAGAAACGCCTCTTGCGGGGAAGTCGAGCGCTTCTTGGCCGAGCCGAAGTAGTATTTGATTGCTGCGGGAAGGCCGTTGACGTCTGTCGCAAAACGCACCGACACGAGATAGAGATCCAGCAGTTCGTTCTTAGTGAACTGATCTTCTAGCCAGGTGGCCAGCAGTATCTCCATCAGCTTGCGTCTTGCCGTCTTGCTGTACTCCTCCACAAGTAGTGTCCGCGCCAACTGCATCGTCAGCGTCGACGCGCCACTTCGACTAGCGTGGTGCGACCTTCGATAGCAAGCGAACTGGGAGAGAACTGCTCGCCCGAGAGCCCGGAGATCCACACCCCCATGCTCGTAGAAGCGATTGTCCTCCAACGCCACTACGAGCTTCTTGGGCCACTTCGATTCAAAACCCAAGCGCCGCATCTCTGACACCGCTAGCTTGCCTCGAAAGAGAACGCCGGCGAAGTCAGTAAGGAGCCGAATCCTCAGCAGGCCCGCAATGATGTAGATAATTCTCAACCGCAGAGTCTCGTGGATATCAAGCAATCTTTGGCGGAAGAGGACTCCGAGAACGGCACAGACCAGCACGGCGCTGATCCACCAGGCGATGACTACATGAGTTTGTTCGACGGTGAATTGAAGGTCACGAAGGAAGAAGTAGCACCCGCCGGTGATGATCGCGCACACCACCCAGAACGGGAAGGCGGCTGGCGAGCCCCATCCGGGAAATAGCCGAATGGCAAAGGGATTGGTGGCTCCCTCGATTCTCCAGTTCTGGAGCGTCAGCTGGAGGTGCGTGTAGTCGAGACCAAGCGCACATCTCAACGTCACGACTTTCCTGGAGCTGAGCACAATCGTCTTCTGTATCTCAGCAAAGAACATCAGCAGGACCGCCAAGATGGCCGACGCCGCGACAGTGATAAACATCCGCTGTGGTTGGCTAAGACTCCCGAGCGCGGGAGGCGATGACGCGGCTAGAAGCGAGCCAACAATCGTTGATACTGCGAGGAGCACATTCGCGAGTTGCCCGTAGAACTGGGACTGGTTGCCCGCTTGGCGCAACGACTCTTCGAGTTCGACGAGCGCAACATCCCGGGCTTCAAGCGAGTAGCGCCCAAAGTACTTTTGAAGCGGCCCAACGTCGTCGCCCACTCTGCCCGCCCTTCGGTCTGCCTAACGCGATTGCGCATCAGCTGCGCGCCCATCTTCTTCCATCATTCTAACACTTGCCGCGTCTGCTGCATGCGCTGGTTAGAGCAGCGCCCACAGACCTTGATACCTGAGACGGCCACGTCCCGCAGGTGGCACGATCCCCAGACCCTCCATCGCACCCACGCTGCTCCGCGCCGCGCACTTGCCGGATCGTGAGACGAAAAGGCGCATCGCTCCCGGCCACATCGCGACGACCGATCTCTTGCCGAGGACTTCCGGTTCGTTCCCCCCGTAAACCTTGATGCTTTGACGCCGAGAAGATCACGCGTCGCTCTAGCGTGTTGCGTATAACCTGCGAGCCAATGACTTCCACCAAGTCTAGCGCTTCTGCGCGGCTGCTGAATGCACTTGTTGGGCGCCCGACCAGGACTATTCAGCCATCGCATTCGATTTGCCAAGCGCGTCCAGCATCTGGTCGTAGAGCGATTCGAAGTCCGGCCACGGACGCACGACCCAGCCAATCTGCCGCCCGGCAGTCAGTGTCAGCAGGTGGATTTCGCCACCGATGCCGACTCGATCGTCGACGGGCAAGTTGTCATCCAGCGCCCGAGCGCTCTCGATCAGGCTGACGATCACAGCGCAAATATCCGGCTCATCCACCATTTCGCCGGCAATCGTTATCAGCTCATCGAGCGCGGGCTTGATGCCAATCCCATACTCAAGCCGCTCACCGATGAAGTCATTCGTAGAACGAAAGGCGTAACCGACGTAGGCGTCTTCACCAGGCGAGTATCCGAAATGGTAGACGGTTGAAGTCCCTGGAGCCCCGATGCGTGACCATATCTGCCTGAGGCGATCAGGAGCGATCTCATTCATGAAGTCCATGTCACGAGCGATCAAATTCGACTGGATGTCCACGTACCAGTCGAGTGGTAGCTGGAAGACCCCAGTGCCGCAAATCACGGCCCCAAGGTGAGGCAGCATGAAAGCCTTTGACGCATACTTGTGAGGCGACTTGTCATCTGGCAAGACCGCGAGCGTATCCATCCCAATGACGACGCTATCCTTGCTGAATACGAACATCAACGCAGTCACAAGACCTCCTTGGGTGCGCCCAACGCGATTGCGCATCAGCAGCGCGCCAATGCCTTGCTTTCAGTCTAGCGCCTGCCGCGTCTGCTGCATGCGCTTGTTAGGCGGATCGTCTGGCGTCAGTCTGCACCGACGGCAACCGTCTCAAGCTCCCCGTTCTGGAAGCGGAAGCTGATATCGCGATAGGCCAGCCTGCGCCACTCAAGTCCACCGTCATCACTTTGGTAGTCATTCACTGGACTGCCATAAGCCGCGAGAACTTCATCCGGCGAACTTGCCCAGGACATGCCCTTGTCCATGTCTCCGGCAAACCGCGAGTATTCCGAGTGGTCGCCTGTGCCCGCATAGAAGAACACCGCGCCTACCGTCATGCTGGGCTTGATGAAACTAACCTGTATGCCTGCGTCGAAGTAGTTGTAGAACACAACAGCTGACTCGCCATTCATCTCTGGGAAATCCTCTTGTGAGGCGGGCTCTCCCAGGACGGCACTGACTTGGGATTCGGTGGCTCCGATTCGAATGTCACCCCACCCATCAGTCTTGAGGAGGGAATTCTCGACCGGGGTCGCAGAAGAGGACAGGTCAGGACTGGAACTCTGACCCGCATCGGATTGGTCACTGGCGCCACTGCAACCCTGCACCAGAAGACCGAGAACCAGACCGATAGAGAGCACGGCAACGCTACGGACAAATCCCCTCATACCAAACCTCCCGATTCCGCCTAACGTATTTGCGCATCAGCTGCGCGCCCATCTTCTTCCATCATTCTAACGCTTGCCGCGTCTGCTGCATGCGCTGGTTAGAGCAGCGCCCACAGACCTTGATACCTGAGACGGCCACGTCCCGCAGGTGGCCCGATCCCTATACTCTCCATCACACGCACGCTGCTCCGCGCCGAGCACTCGCGGGACCGTGAGACGAAAAGGGCGCTTCGCTCCCCGGTCACATCGCGACGACCGATCTCTTGCCGAGGGCTTCCGGTCCGTTCCCCCCGTAAACCTTGATGCTTTGGCACCGAGAAGATCACGCGTCGCTCTAACGTGTTGCGCATCAGCTGCGCGCCGATGCCGTCCACCAAAGTATACCTCTTGCGCGTCAGCTGCATGCGCCTGTTAGGTAGGCGGGTGCAGGCCTAGTCGAGGTAGTAGGTCTCCTTGCACCGACCACAGAAGACGTCACTTAGTGACGACTGAACGAGCTTGGACACCACGCGATCTCGCTTGTAGCAGCCGAGACAGACTGGTCCCGTCTTCGAGCCGTCATCCTCTTGAACGTAGTAGGACAGTCCCTCCCTGTGAAGCTGTGAGTCCATCGCGAGTTCGTCCTCGAGTTCAGCCACACGATCACGGAGTTGTCGGTTCTCGTCGAGTATCTGAAGGACCTGCTGCTGCGTCTCAATCAACATCGCAACGTCACCGACCCGGTTAGCGGCGTTTGCTAGGTCGAGTGCAACCTGCAAGCCGTCTTTGATATTTGAGACCGTCGACATTTGCCCCCCTTGTCCAACCCGCTCTACCTAACTGCTGAGGCATAAGCTGCGCGCCTCAGGGCTTCATTCTAGCCGAGGACTTATGCGCGTCAGCTTGATGCCTTGGTTAGGCAGGTGAGCACGCCGGAATCATCTGACCAAGAACGCCAACGCTGCTATCGGCAAGCCACCCTACTTGGTCTCCTTCTTCCAGTCGCCGCGCGAAGCGGAGGCATCTCCGAGCTTCACCATGAAGGATCCGGAACACTGGTAGATCTTGCCGCTGTTAACAAGCTTGAATCCAGGCAGGAAGTCATCTTGCCACCAGGCCCCGGTGTCTGGCGTCCACAGTTCGGCCATCGCACGAGTGAGTGCCCATGCCCCATCCTCCTGGTTGTCGGGGGAAGCCCAAGCAGAAGTGATGTCGACAATGACCACCTTCTTCTTTGCATCGTATGCGAGCTTGTCCACGCTCTCGACGTTGTCATCATCTTCCAGAACAGTCAGCAGCTCAGCTCTGCCCTCTGTGAACGCCGAGCGGAAGGCAGCCTCCTGAGTGTTGGGTGCCTCGACGGCAACGGGTTGCGCCGCGGCGGGCTCAGCCGGTGCCGCCTGAGCGGCAACAAGTTGTGCCTTCGTGTCTACAAGTTGTCGCGAGAGTGCGTCTCTCTCTCCTGTTCCCGTGGCCAACTTCGAGTTGGATGCGGCGAGATCCCGCCGCAAGCCCGAGATGGTTGAGGAGTTACCGACTGAGGACAATGTGGCGCCAAGAAGCAGCGCCACCGCACCCAAGACCCACGGGTTGCGGAAGGACATCCCAGCCTTCCGCTCCGCCACAGGAGCCTCATCCGTGGGCATGCTGTTCACATCATCATTCATGATTCCCCCAAGCCTAGGCCGATCGATGCTCTCTGAGTGGCAGTGGCTACGTCCCAGCTCGCACCCTGCCTAACGTATTTGCGCATCAGCTGCGCGCCGATGCCGTCCACCAAAGTATACCTCTTGCGCGTCAGCTGCATGCGCTTGTTAGAGCAGCGCCCACAGACCTTGATACCTGAGATGGCCACGTCCCGCAGGTAGCCCGATCCCCATACTCTCCATCACACGCACGCTGCTCCGCGCCGAGCACTCGCGGGACCGTGAGACGAAAGGGCGCTTCGCTCCCCGGTCACATCGCGACGACCGATCTCTTGCCGAGGACTTCCGGTCCGTTCCCCCCGTAAACCTTGATGCTTTGGCACCGAGAAGATCACGCGTCGCTCTAACGTGTTGCGTATAACCTGCGAGCCGATGCATTCCACCAAAGTCTACCTCTTGCCGCGTCTGCTGCATGCACTTATTTCGCGACGCTCAGTGGTTTGATACGTGCCACATCGTCCTTGATAGCCTGAGAGGCATCCCATAAATCGACCGCTTGCTGGGCGTTGAGCCAAAACTCGGGCGAGTTGCCGAACAGCCGAGACAGTCGCAACGCCATTTCGGTAGTCACCGCGCGGCGCTCACGGAGCAGCTCGTTAATCGACTGCCGAGAGACGCCCACGGTCGTCGCAAGTCCGGTGACGGTCAACTCGTAGTCCGGCAGGAAATCCTCACGCAGCATCTCACCGGGATGTGTGGGACGACGCTTCATCTGTCCTGTGTTGGCGATATTCATATCACACCTCATCTCAATGGTAGTCACAGACTTCGACTTCGTAGGCATCCCCATCGATGAACCTGAAACACATGCGCTTGTCAGAGCAGCCACCCTATGACGAAAGTTCGACCTTGAGTCGCTTCCCAACCGCCGCAGCAGCACGCTCCAAAGTGGAAAGCGACACCGCCGGATTGGCCGGATCGAGCAGCCGGTCGAGTGCAGGCCTGCTCGTCTTCATACGGTGAGCCATTTCCGACTTGGTGAGGTTGCACCGCGCCATCTCTTGGGATATCTGGAAGGCGATGACCCGCTTGACGGCGGTCGCCTCCGCACCCTCAAGCAGACGCTCATCTCTCAGGTAGTCGTCGAAGTCGCTGCCGATGTGTTCCTTCTTCATCCGTTTCACTCCTTTCGCAGGTCCGCGAGCCGCTGTTGTGCGGTCTTAAGGTCGGCCGGTGGTATCTTCTGGCTCTTCTTCACGAAACCGTGGAGGAGGGCCATGACGCCGTCACCCACCGTGAACAGCACCCGGGCGATGCCGTCCGGGATGTGAGAGCGGATCTCCCAGAGCCCCGGTTCGAGCTTGCGGATGAGCGGCATGCCGAGCGGCCAGCCGTACTGTGCAGTCTTGATGTCCTGACCGATAGCCTTGCGGTCCTCGCGTTTGAGACCCGAGAGCCACTCACGAACAGGCTCGTTCCCAGCAGCCGAGCGGAAAAACCGCACGGACAGGATAAAGTCTCTGCTCTCATCATCAACCATGCAAGGAGTGTACCACTTTTGGTGCAATTCGCAAACACGGCCGAACGAGCAGAGAGTGCGCGACCGAATAAGATGCGCGGCACATCGGGGGTCGACAGCGCGTATAAAACATCGGAATAGAAACATATCCACTCAACCTATGTGCAACTTGTAGAAAAATAGTGCGCGCTTCATGAGGTGTATTGCAGTCGGCTTTGTGCGCCCGAATACTTGTTAGTGCGCATGGAAACGAACCTTTTAAGTGAGCACGCTGTTGCCCATGAGAAAGAGATTAGAGGTGTCATCATGAAAGAAAGAAGAATAATCAGTATCGGGCTAGGAATCATAATGTTTGGCGCCTTGGCGCTGGCGAGCACAGCTAAAACGATACCTCCGACAACCGGAGCCGCATCTAATCCGAGTACCATCACCGTAGCAAGCGCTGCGGCCGATACCGCTTCGACGAGCCCGAAGTCTTCGTCTAAGTCGAAATCAACGAAAAAGAAGACGACGACTAAAACGGCGAAGGCGTCGAGCTCCGCATCGGGATCCGGTGCCCTGACGAGCTCCTCGACGAACACGTCAAGCAAAATAATCGGACATTGTCCCGTCTCGGGTACTTCGTGCACCACCTCGACGAACTCGAACGTCTCCGGATGCCACGCGTAAGCTTTCTCGACAAGGGAATGTTCGACAAAAAAAGAGGACCTCAGCGGTCCTCTTTGTATTTCGGGTGGTGGGCGATACAGGATTTGAACCTGTAACCTTGTCCTTGTAAGGGACCTGCGCTCCCGTTGCGCCAATCGCCCAAGTGCCGGTAGTGGATGGATGGTGCCCCCAACGGAATTCGAATCCGTGTTGCCGCCTTGAAAGGGCGGAGTCCTTGGCCGCTAGACGATGGGGGCCTTTTGCAGACTTCGACTTCGCTACCTCGGCAGTCGAACAAGCCTAACCATTCTAACAACGCATTACCCGGATTTCAACCGAAAAATAATTATTCCTCGTTATCGGGCGCCATATCGTTTGAGGGCGAAATAGCCGAAAGCGGCCGCAACGAGACTCGCAAGCCCTCCGATGAGAATCGGCATCCTCCCGCCCATCGTATCGGCAATCCAACCGAGCAACGGCGCACCGACCAGTGTGGCTCCACCTGCGACGACCGTTTGCAAAGAAATAACCCTACCGTGCATATCGGATTGAGCCTCGATTTGCACAATCGCATTTGCGGCGGTCAAATAGAGGATGCTCCCCATGCCCACCAAAAATACGGCAGGTATGGCGAAGAGAACTCCGGGGACCGCCGAAAGCAAGAGCATCGAAATTCCCAAAGCGACGGCACCGATGATTATGTGGTGCATGCGCACCATGCTCCTGCGCGCGACGATAAAAGCACAGATGACCGCCCCGACACCGAAAACCGAATACAGCACGGTGAACACGCCGGCGGTACTGTGCAACGTGTCAGTCACGAAGAGGGGAAGCGTTACGTTGAAACGAGGAGGTATCAGAATCGCTTGAGTTCATCGGTCTTCGCTCGGCAGGCCGTGCAGTTCTATGCTGAATGGCTCAGCGGACTTGACATCCTCCCCGCCGTGAACAGACGGGGATTCCTACGGCGTTCAGGCGTATGCTTGAATCGCTTCGGCGGGTTCCTGATTCATCGAGAAGTCTGGTTGCACTATCTCTCCACAGGCTAGTACGGCCTGCCCGGCCGCTAAGATGTTACATGCTGCATTTACG